>NZ_JBVJMK010000003.1:0-83907 GCF_055584245.1 Luteibacter sp. NPDC104163 | reverse complement strand
GTTTTGTGTTGGGGGGTTGGCGGTGGGGGGCTTTGGTTCTTGCCGCAAGCCCCATCGCGCGCAAGCGCGCTCCCACAGATCACGGATCACGGATCAACCCGGCCTGCGTGCGCCTAGCGACACCAGCGTCTCCTGCGCCGCGCGGATGCGCTCGGCGCTGCCAGGCAGCTCCATGATCACGCGGAGCTTGTCCCGGCCATCCATCTTGAAGATGCGCGGCTGCTGCTGGATCAGCTTGATCAGGGCCATCGGGTCGATGTCCGGCTTTTCGCGGAACGTGATGCGGCCACCGGAAGGACCGAAGTCGACCTTGCGGATGCCCAGCGGCGTAGCCATCAGCTTGAGCTGGGCTACCGAGAACAGGCACTTCGCCTGGTCGGGCAGCAGGCCGAAGCGGTCGATCATCTCTACCTGCAGTTCGCGCAGGCCTTCGTCGTTGCGTGCGCTGGCGATGCGCTTGTAGAGCGTCAGGCGCGTGTGCACATCGGGAAGGTAGTCGTCCGGAATCAGTGCCGGCAAGTGCAGCTCGACCTCGGTCTCGTGTTCGGACGTGAGGTCGAAATCGGGAATCTTGCCCGAGCGCAGCGCGCGCACGGCGCGATCCAGCAATTCGGTATACAGGCCGAAGCCGATCTCCTGGATCTGCCCCGACTGTTCCTCACCCAGCATCTCGCCCGCACCACGAATCTCGAGGTCGTGCGTGGCGAGGGTGAAGCCCGCGCCCAGCTCTTCCAGGGAGGCGAGCGCCTCCAGGCGCTTTTCGGCGTCGGCGGTCATCGCCTTGCGGTCCGGCACGATCAGGTACGCATAGGCACGGTGGTGCGATCGGCCCACGCGGCCGCGCAGCTGGTGCAGCTGGGCCAGGCCGAAGCGGTCCGCACGGTTCACGACGATCGTGTTGGCCGTGGGGATATCGATGCCCGATTCGATGATGGTGGTGGAAACCAGCACGTTGAAGCGCTGGCGGTGGAAATCCGCCATGACCTGCTCGAGTTCACGCTCGGGCATCTGGCCGTGGGCCACGCGGATGCGCGCTTCGGGGATCAGCTCGCCCAGTTCACGCGCCTGGCGCTCGATCGATTCCACCTCGTTGTGCAGGAAGTACACCTGGCCACCGCGGGCCAGCTCGCGCTGGATCGCCTCGCGGATCAGGGCAGGCTGCCAGGTGGAAATCAGCGTACGCACGGCCGTGCGGTGGGCCGGCGGCGTCGCGATGATCGACAGGTCGCGCAAGCCACTCATCGCCATGTTCAGTGTGCGCGGGATCGGCGTCGCGGTGAGCGTGAGCAGGTCCACCTCCGCGCGCAGCTTCTTCAGCTGCTCCTTCTGGCGCACGCCAAAGCGCTGCTCTTCGTCGACGATGACGAGGCCGAGGTTCTTGAAGCGGATATCCGGCTGGAGCAGCTTGTGCGTGCCGACCATCACGTCGACCTGGCCGTCGGCCAGGCGTTCCAGTGCGTTGTCCACTTCCTTCTTCGACTTGAATCGCGAGAGTACTTCGACGCGCACCGGCCAGTCGGCGAAGCGATCGGCGAAGTTGCGGTAGTGCTGCTGGGCGAGGAGGGTGGTCGGCACCAGCACGGCGACCTGCTTGCCCGCGGTCGCGGCGGCGAAGGCGGCGCGCAGGGCGACCTCCGTCTTGCCGAAGCCCACGTCGCCGCAGACGACGCGATCCATGGCGCGCGGCGCGGCCAGGTCCACGATCACGGCATCGATCGCCCGCTGCTGGTCCAGCGTTTCCTCGAACGGGAACGTGGCGGCGAACTCCTCGATCATCTGCCGGTCGACGGAGAGCGCCTCGCCTTGCTTGGCCTCACGCTGCGCGTAGATCGCCAGCAGTTCGGCGGCGACATCGCGCACCTTCTCGGCCGCCTTTTTGCGCGCGCGCTCCCAGGCATCGCCGCCGAGGGAGTGCAGCGGCGCCAGTTCCGGTGCTGTGCCGGTGTAACGGCTGACCAGGCCCAGCTGGGCCACGGGCACGTAGAGCTTGTCGCCCTTGGCGTACTCGATGGTGAGGAACTCGCCCGGCATGTCGCCGACATCCAGGGTCAGCAGGCCCTGGTAGCGGCCGACGCCGTGGTCGATGTGGACGATGGGCGAGCCGATCTGCAGCTCGGTCAGGTCCTTGATGATGCTTTCGGGATCACGCGCGGCGCCAGCGCGCTTGCGCCGGTCGGTGCGCACGCGCTCGCCGAACAGTTCGCGTTCGGTGAGGACCGTCAGGGCAGGTTCGGTCAGGGCGAAACCCTGTTCGAGCGAGGCGACGGTGATCGTGAACGTTTCAGCCGACGCGAGGAAGGCTTTCCAGCCGTCGACGTTCGCCGGCTTCATGCCCGCGCCGGCGAGCTGCTCGATCAGCGCTTCGCGACGGCCGGCGGAATCGGCGGCGATCAGGGTGCGGCCGGGATAGTGGGCGAGGAAGTGCCGCAGGGCCGTGCCGGGTTCTTCGCCCTTGCGGTTGAGCGGCAGTTCCGGCGCGGGCTGGGTGCCGAGATCCACGGCGTGCTCGTGCGCCTTCTCGACCACATCGATGCGGACCTGACGGTTCAGCTGCTCGCGCAGCGTATCCGGCGGCAGGTAGATCTCTGCCGGCGGCAGTACGGGGCGCTCGATATCGTGGGCGCGCTGGTCGTAACGGTCGCCCACCTGCTGCCAGAATGCGGCGGCGGATTCGAGCACGCCTTCGCCGAGCACGAACAGGGCATTGTCGGCGATGTATTCGAAGAGCGTTTCCGTCTTCGCGAAGAACAGCGGCAGGTAGTACTCGATGCCGCCCGGCGTCACGCCTTCCTTCATGTCCTGGTACAGCGGGCAACGACGCACATCGATCGGGAAACGATCGCGCAGGGCAACGCGGAACGCCTTCGCCGCTTCGTCGGTCACGGGGAATTCGCGGGCGGGGAGCAGGTCCACGCCTTCCACCTGATGCTGCGAGCGCTGGGTTTCCGTATCGAACGTGCGGATCGATTCGATCTCGTCATCGAACAGTTCGATGCGGTAGGGCTCGCTCGCGCCCATGGCGTAGATATCGATCAGCGCGCCGCGCACGGCGAAGTCACCGGGCTCGGCCACCTGCGGCACGTTGCGGTAACCCGCGGCCTCGAGGCGGCGCTGCTCGGCGCTGATATCCAGTTTCTGGCCCTTGCGCAGCACCAGGCCGGAGCCGGTGATGTGCGTGCGCGGCGCGATCCGCTGCATGAGCGTCGCGACCGGCACCACGAGCACGCCACGCTTGACCGACGGCAGCCGGTACAGGGTGGCGATACGCTGCGAGACCACCTCGGGGTGCGGGCTGAAGACGTCGTAGGGCAGCGTTTCCCAATCGGGGAAATGCAGCACCGGGAGTTCACCGGCAAAGACGCCCAGCTCGCTTTCCAGGTTGTCGGCGCTGCGCGTATCGCGGACCACGACCACCAGCAGGCCATCATGCGCCCGGGCCGCCTCGGCCACCTCCAGGGCCCAGGCCGAGCCGTGGGGCACGGCCCAGTAGCGGCGGGTCTTGGCGTTGGCGGGCAGGGGCGGGCGCGGGAGCGTTACGGGCATCGTCTGGAGGCGATCATCAGCGTGGCTAGCCGGTCATTGTACAGGCCCGGCGTTAGTGCCCCGTAGGCATCTTTCGTAGGAGAAGCGGGCCTCAGTCCGTGTAGTCCGGCTCGAAGAAGCTCCATCGCACATCCTTGAACCGGGCCTTGAAGTCGGCCTCCACGATGTTGATGGCCTCGATCATCGCCCGCGGCGTCGGGGCGGCGGCCATCTTCGCCTTGATCGCGACCATGACATCCGTGCCCATCTGCAGGGTCAGGACGTTGTAGACCTGGTCGATCTCGGCGCGGGCCTCGAGGAAGGCGAGCATTTCGGCACGGCGCTTCGGCTCCACGCCCTGGCCGATCAGCAGGGCCTTCACCTCGCGGGCCACCGCCACGGCCACCACGATCAGCAGCACGCCGATGCAGATGGTGCCGATGGCATCGAAGATCAGGTTGCCCGTGAGCATGGTCAGCAGGATCGCGGCGAGCGCCAGGCACAGGCCGATCAGCGCCGCGAGGTCCTCGCCGAAGATCACCAGCAGTTCGCTGGCGCGCGTCTCGCGGAACCACTCCCATAGCGGCTGGTCACCACGGGCCTTGTTCACTTCCTGCATGCAGCCATGCATGGAAACGCCCTCGGTGATGATCGAAAAGACGAGTACGCCGACCGCCAGCCAGGGCCAGCTCAGCGGCTCGGCGTGCGTCAGCTTGTGCACGCCCTCGTACACCGAGAACATGCCGCCCACGCTGAAGAGCAGGATGGCGACAAGGAACGACCAGAAGTAGAGCGCACGGCCCCAACCCAGCGGGTAGTCGGGCGATGGCGGGCGCTTGGCCTGGCGCATGCCCAGGAGCAACAGGCCCTGGTTGCCGCAGTCCGCCAGCGAGTGCACGGCCTCGGCGAGCATCGCGCCCGATCCGGTGAACAATGCCGCTACCAGCTTCGCCACGAAAATGGCGAAATTGGCACCCAGCGCGAGGAAGATCGCGCGCTTCGAATCAGCGTGGCCCGACATGTGGATCCCTGTCCCTGAAAGATCGCAGGATCTTACCGGATGACGCCCACTCCGACGCCAAAGCTGACATTCGGATGGCCGCCCTGCATTTCCTTGGCGGTCCACACATGCGACTGGTTCACCGACACCAGCGGGAACGTGTAGGTGGCCTGGCCGACGTTGCCGGTGCGCGTGCCGTTGAGCCGGCCGGCGAACGTGACGAGACCGCCGGCGGGGAAGTCCAGGCTCTCGACGTAGCCCGGCATGGCGGCGATGAAGCGGCCGCTACCCGTGTCGTTCGCCTTCGGCCGCTGCGAGCTGTCGAGCGGATAGGCGAGCACTTCCACTTCGCTGTGATCGGCGTAGTTCTTGACCTGGACGATGCGGCCGCCCCAGATCACATCGGAACTGCCATAGCGCTCCGGCTCGCGTGCCACCTGCGCGGGTGGCACCGCGACGGTGTTCGGCGTGGCCTTGTAGATCGGTGCCGGTGCACAGCCGGCAAGCGCGAGGGTCAGTACGGCGGCAGGGACGGCGAGACGGACGATGGACGGGCGCATGGGTCGGCTCCTGGCGTGTACGGTGACTTTATCTCTTTGGTAGCGAACGCGGTGGATGCGCGACGTGTAGGGGCGCCGGATCCTTGCCTTCCTCCACCAGCCAGGTCAGCCGGTATTCGGATTCGCCGGGCTGGCCGAGCAGTTTGGGCAACGCCTTGAGGCTATCGCGGATCGTTTCATCGAGCTTCCACGGGGCATTCACGATGACCATGCCGGTCCCGTTGAGGCGCAGCGGGGAGTCGTCCTTGTGCAGCAGGAACTCGGCCGCCAGCACGCGCTTGGCGCCGCTCTTGGTCGACAGCCAGCGGTGGAACGGCTGCACGTGGCTGCGCAGCTTGATCGGGTACCAGACGGCAAAAATGCCGGTGGGCCACTTTTCCATGGCGGCCTTGAGGGCCTTCTCGATCGTCCGGAACTCACCTTCCTGCTGTTCGAACGGTGGATCGATGAGGACGAAGCCACGCTTTTCCTTCGGCGGCACCAGGGCGTTCATCGCCTCGTAGCCATCGCGGTTGTGCACGTGCACGCGGGCATCGTGGTGGAAGAGCTGGCGCAGGTGACCGGACTCTTCGCCGTGCAGCTCGCACAGCTGGGCGGAATCCGTATCGCGCATGAGGTGCGCGGCGATCCATGGCGAGCCGGGGTAGTAGCGGATATCGTCGCCGTCGTTGCAGGCGCGAACCACCTCGAGCCACTTCCAGAGGAGGGGCGGGAGGCCGGTGGCGGCCTTGAGCTTGGTGACGCCTTCGTCCGCTTCGCCCGTCTTGCGGGCCAGGGTGCCGCGGAGGTCGTAGCGACCGCTGCCGGCGTGGGTCTCGATGTAGCAGAAGGGGGTGTTTTTCTGCTTCATGGCGTCGGCGAGGGCGACGAGCACCATGTGCTTCATGACATCGGCGAAGTTGCCGGCGTGGTACGCGTGACGGTAGTTCATGGGGGCGAGTATACCGTTCGGGGCGGGCTCGCCTTCGGCCTCGCGCCAGCGGATGAACCGATCCGCTAGCGCGAAGCCGAAGGCGAGCCCGCTCGATCAGTAAGCCAACGTAATGCGCTTGCGCGCGGCGTCGCCTTTTTCCAGCCGGTCCAGCAGGCCGATCGCATAATCCGCCTGTGAGATATGGCTGTTGCCCTGCGCATCCACCAGCAGCTGGTCGCCGCCGACGCGGTACTTGCCTGTGCGCTCACCCGGTTCGATATGCGCCGCCGGGCTGATGAACGTCCAGTCGATGTCCGCCTTGCTCGCACGGAACACGTCCAGCGCCTTCACCATGCCCATCGCCGACGGCTTCCACGCCGGCGGGAAATTCGGGTCGTCGATCACCCGCACGCCCGGCGCCACCTCCAGCGACCCGGCGCCGCCCACCCAGGCGAAACGCTTCACGCCGGCCCTTGCCAGCGTATCCAGCAGCACTTCGGCCTGCTTCGGGACGTTGTCCGGGTTCGGGTCGTTCACACTGGCGATGGCCGCGTCGGCGCCCTGCAGGGCGGCCTCGTAGGTCGACGGGTTGAGCAGGTCGCCCTGCGCCAGCTTCAGGTTCGGGTTCGCCACCGTTACCCGGGTCGGGTCGCGGACGATCGCCGTGACGTGGTGGCCGCGCTCGAGCGCCTCCTGGAGGATGACCTTGCCAATGTTGCCGGTAGCGCCGAACAGGACGATGTTCATGGGGATCCTTGGACCTAGCGTTGGGATGAAGCAAGGATGCGCTTTTCATCGTCGCGCAAAAATGCCCATATGAAGAATTCATCGTAAAGTATGGCTTTACGATAAGCCCGGGCTTCTCCATGGCCACCGATATCAACCTCAACCGCCTGTCGGTCTTCGTCACCCTCGTCCAGGCCGGCTCGTTCACCGCTGCCGCGGAGCAACTGGGCACCACCAAGGCCATGGTCAGCCAGCACCTGGCCCGGCTGGAAGAGGAGGTCGGCATGACCCTGGTCCTTCGCAGCACGCGCAGGATGTCGCTGACCGACGCCGGCGAACGGTTCTACGAGGACTGCGCGCGCGTCATCGCCGATGCGGAAGCCGCGATCACCCGGCTGGGCGAATGCCGCGACACGCCCATGGGCAGCCTGCGCATCGCCGCGGCGGGCGACCATGGGCCGTTCATCGTGGCGCCGGCACTGGCGGAATACGTCCGCCGCTATCCGCAGGTACGGCCCGAGCTGGTCGTCAGTGACACCATCGTGGACCTCATCGCCGAGCGGTTCGACGTGGCGGTGCGCATCGGCTGGCTGCGCGATTCGTCGCTGCGCTCGGCCAAGCTCGCCGACGTCCGGCAATGCCTGGTGGCAACGCCGGCGTATCTCGCGGCCCACGGCACGCCGGCCGCGCCCGGGGAGCTTGCCCACCACCGCTGGATTGCCCTCACCGTGCTGCCATCGCCCACGCGCTGGATCTTCAGCGACGCGTCGGGTGCCAAGGAGGCCGTGCAGGTCGAGGCCGCCGCCAGCGCCAACAGCACGCTTGCCGTGCATGCGCTGGTCATGGCCGGTGTCGGCATGGCCGTCCTGCCCGACTACGTGGCGCACGACGACATCGCCGCGGGCCGGCTGGTCTCGTTGTTACCCGCGTACGAATTGCCGCCAGGCGGCGTCTACGCGGTGTACGCGGGGCAGCCCACCGTGAAGGTACGGGCGTTCATCGACCTGTTGAAGGAGCGGATGCAAAGCGGCAGCCCGGGGATACAAGCCAGCACTGCCTGATGGTGGAACCCTCGGTGCTTCCCCTATGCCCTGGAGCTCCGCCATGCCTCCCTACCCGAACACGGACCGCACACCATGAAGGCCGCATGGATTGCCGACGCGAAGGCCGGGGATCTCAGCATCCGGGTGGGTGAGATCGATGCGCCTGCCCAGGCGGAGGATCGCCTGCTGATCGACGTGGAGGCTGTCGGCCTCACCTTCGCCGAGCCCGGCTGGGTCACCAACGGCACGATGCAGGGGCCCGACGGCACCTGGCGGTCGCTCCCGGTGGTCATCGGTCACGAGTTCGCAGGCACAGTGGCCTATGCGGGGAAGGACACGCAGGGTTTTGCCAGGGGCGATCGCGTGGTCGGCCTGATCGACTTCTGGCGCGATGGTGCCGCCGCGACGCAGGCGAGCGCTCTCCCCTCGGAAGTCGCGGCGCTGCCAGACGAGGTGACCTCGATCGAAGCGAGCACCTTACCCATCGGTGCGCTCACGGCGTGGCAGGCCTACTTCGATCACGCGAAGCTCTTGGCGGGCGAGACCGTCCTGGTCCATGGCGGCGCGGGCGCGGTCGGCACGTTTGCCATCCAGATCGCCAAGGGCGCCGGTGCCCACGTCGTCACCACGGCGCGTGGCGCCGAGGCCGTGCAGTTGTGCCTTGAGCTGGGCGCCGACATCGCGATCGATACCGAGACGCAGCGGTTCGAAGACCACGCGGGCGACGTGGACGTGGTCTTCGATACGGTCGGCCACGACCTGCTGGAGCGCAGCTGGCGTTTCGTCAGGCCCCGGGCCCGGCTGGTGACGATTTCGGGCGAGGCGGAAGACGCGCCGTCGCCGGACCGCGCGGCCGGGCTCGGCATCCAGGCGTACTGGTTCATCGTCCGCCCGGATGCGGCGCAGCTGGCTGAGATCGCCCGTTGGGTCGCGGATTTCCGCATCAAGGTGCAGGTGGACCGGCTGTATCCGCTGGACGATGCCACGCGCGCCTTCGCGGAAGCGCCGGGCCGCAGGAAGAAGGGCAAGACCGTGCTGACGGTGTGACGGCCTTCCCGGGTGGCTTACATCACCTGGTTGCCGAGGCGCAGGTTGATGCCAAGCACGGTCGCGATGATGCGCATGTTCTCGTCATCGCGCGACGAGGTGATCCAGCCGGCGTAGACATCGTCTTCTTCGGCCTCGCGCGACCACAGCGTGTAGCCGCGCTCGTTCAGCGAATCGAACGCGCGCGAGAAGATCTCCGGGCCGTCGATCTCTTCGTGGAACTCATCATCATCCGGGTCGCCGCCCCAGTCGATCTCCACGTCGCTCCAGCGCGACACGAGTTCGTTGATCGCTTCGACGAGGACGCGGGTATCGTCGGCATCCACCTCGAAGCTGGAACGCCAGTCGGTCACCCGTGCCACGATGCCGATGGGATCTTCGTCGCCTTCCTCTTCCGCCGTTTCGCGGTAGGCGGTGAACTGCTGGAGCGCGGCGTCCTCGTCATTCGGATTGATGAGGAGCAGGAGCTGCCAGACGTGCGATTCGGTGTTCTCCTCACCGTCTTCGTCGTCGTGCTCGCGCTCGTTGTCGTAATCGTCGTCGTAGTCGCTCATGGGAGATGCCTCGTCAGTCGGCGCGCATGATGCCACAGGCACCTGTAGCCGTTTTGGCAAAAGTTGCGCAGGCGCGCTTGCACGCGGCTATAGTCCGGCCCATGACCGCACAGACCGACCCGAAGCCCTGGTGGGGCCGCCGCTACCTGAAGGCGCGGCCGCGCCTGCTCACCGGCGTGCTGGTGGCTGCCGCCACCGCTGCTGTGTTGCAGGGGACACGCCTGCCGCACGCGCTGGGCTTCATGCTCGGGTTCGACCTCGGCGCGCTGCTCTACCTTTTCCTCATCGTCCGCACCTTCCGCCACGCCAGCCCCTCGGCCATGCGTGATGAAGCGCGGACCCAGGACGTCGGGCGCTGGAGTACGTTGCTGGCCGGCGTGGTCGTATCGGCGGCGGTGCTGGTCGCGGTCAGCACCGAACTCGAGTCGGCCCAGAAGGGCGGTGCCATCGCCATCGCCATTGCCGCGACGACGTTGATCCTCGCGTGGGCGTTCATGAACACCCTGTTCGCGCTGCACTACGCGCACGGGTTCTACGGCAACTTCGGCGACCAGCACAAAGGCCTGGATTTCCCGGGCGATGACGAACCGGATTACTGGGACTTCGCGTATTTCTCGTTCACGATCGGCATGACCTTCCAGGTCTCCGATGTGCAGATCAGCACCCGCTACCTGCGGCGGATCGCCCTGATGCACAGCGCGATCGCGTTTTTCTTCAACGTGTTCATCATCGCCATCAGCGTGAATATCGCGGCGGGGAAAGCGTAGCGACGGATCAGCGGCGGTGGGCGTGCAGGCACAGGACCACGCTCAGGCCCACGCAAGCCATGGCTACCCACTCGGTCGGCGCGGGCAGGCGTGCCTCCCAGGCGAAGCCGTAGAGCAGCGCAAACAGCGTCTCGAACAGGATCATCTGGCCGACCAGGGTCAGCGGCAGCATGCGGCTCATGCGGTTCCAGAAGCCGTTGCCCAGGATCGAAGCGAAAACCGCCATGCCCGCGCTGATCGCCGCGAAGCGCGTCCACGCGCCCAGCGAATGGGTCCGGCTGTCGAAGTACATGGCGGCGGGGATCAACAGCAGCGATAGGGCCCCGGTCACCAGGCCGGTGAGCAGGTTCCAGTCGTGCGCAGAAACTTGCGGCAGGCGGTGCAGCCAGCGTGCGTTCCTGAGCGCGTAGATCGTCCAGGAAACCAGGGCCGTGACGGCACACGCGAAGCCGGCGAGGCGGCGCCATTCGAAGCTACCTTCGCCCGCCAGCGCCTGCCAGCCGATGCAGACGATCGCGATGGCGCTGAACAACAGCGAAGGCGCAAGGCGGCGTAGCGGCACCGCGCCCTGCGCACGGCTTCCGACCACCGTCACCGCCACGGGCAGGAACCCGATGACCAGCGACGCCATGGCGACACCGCCCCATTGCACGGCGGTCGCGAGCGCTACGTAGTAGACGATGTTCGCCAGCAGGCTCAAGCCGACCAGCGCCCGCCAGTGCCCAGGTTCGAGCCAGGTACGCAAGGCGGGCCAGCGGGGGATGAGCAACACCGCGGAGACAGCGCCATATACGAGGTAGCGACCCGCGGCGAGCTGCAGGCCGGTGAAGTCGCGGGCCAGTTCCGGGGCGATGAATACGGTGCCCCAGAGGGCGCCCGCGATGATGCCGAAGAGAATGCCCAGGGGGATTTGGGTCCTGCCGTCCACGCTGCTTCCTCGAAATACGCGCCGCCATGATCGCAGCGCGCCTCGGCCGGGCGCTTGGCGCGGGCTACGGGATCTTTGACGCCGCCTCGCGTTGCTGGCGGCGGTAGGCGGCCGGGGTGGTGTCCATGGCATCCCGCATCGCGCGGGTCAGGGCGCTCTGGTCGCCGTAGCCGGCGTCGGTCGCGATCGCCGCGATCGGGCGGTCAGTGCGCACCAGCCATTCGCGAACACGTGCGAGGCGTCGTTCGGCGAGCCATGCCCGCGGCGTCGTGCCGAGTTCGGCACGGAACAGCTCGTGCAGGCGGCTGATGCTCAGGTTGGCGTGCGTGGCCATCAGGGCGGCGGTCCACGGCCGGCCGAGGGCCTCTTCGACGGCGGCCAGGGTGGCCTGCAGCCGGCTCAGCGGCCGGGCGCGTTCGCGCCCCAGCGCGTCCAGGAGTAGGGGCACCCACCGGGCCAGGTGCTCCGGGGAATGTGCCTGGTCTTCCACCAGGAGGCGCATGTAGTCGACCAGGGCCGCCGCGGTGGGTGCCAGGGGCACGAACGCCGCCGTGCCGAGCCGGTCGGCAATCCCGTCCGGGATATCGGCGGCGGCCACGTCGAGCACGAGCGAGCGGTTGGGCCGGTCGCCGATGGTGGTGTGCCAGGCACCCGCCGGGACATAGGCCGCGCGGGCCACGTCGAAGCGGCCTTCGCGCCCCGCGATGTCGAGCGTCAGCGAGCCGCGGACGGGCAGGACCAGCTGCGCCCAGGCATGGCGATCGGTGCCTTCGTCACCTTCGTAGGTGCGCAGGCTGAGGTCCGGTTGGGCGGGCAGGGCGGCCATGGGAGCCATTCTAAGCGCAGTTGCCTGCCCATTTTTCTTATTGACGCGATGCGGCAAGGGGGCCATCTTCCGTTCAGCCGTCCAAACGGCAGGGCCCACGCGGCCCGTGACAACGGGGGAATCACCATGAATGTGCCAACCTTTATCCGGGTGACGGGGGTCACCCTGGGCCTTGTGTTCGCCGCCAGCCCGGCATTTGCCCGTGGCGATGACACGCCGCCCGAAAGCTTGTGCGCTGTGCTCGACACGGCCGCCCGCTACGTAGGGACGACCGTCACCGTGCGGGGCATCGCGACCAGCGAAGGCAAGATCACCACCCTGGCCGATGCACAGTGCAAGGGCGGGATCGCGTTGACGATGGATGACAGCAATGGCCGCAAACGCGATGTGCTGAGCTTCCGCCGGATCCTTTCGGAGAAGAACACGCGCGCCGACGCCACCGTGTTCGGCCGCTTCAGCACCACCGGCGATGCCGCCGCGCCGTACTCGATCGACGTGTACAGCGTGCGCGACGTGAAGGAAATGCCGGCCGACGGCAGCTGATCGGCGTAAATGAACTGTGGGAGCGTGCTTGCGCGCGATGGGGCTTGCGTTAACGCCCATCGCGCGCAAGCGCGCTCCCACACATTCAAACCAGCTGCACTTCCACACCCTGCTCGCGTAGCGCGTGCACGGCGTCCTTTGGCGCGGTGGTGTCGGTGATCACCACGTTGAGGCCGCTGATCGGGGTGATGACGGCGAGGCTGCGCTGGCCGAACTTGCTGGCGTCGAGCACGGCGACCACTTCGCGCGAGCACTTCACCATCATGCTGTTGAGGCTCGCCTCCTGCGGGTCGGGCGTGGTCACGCCGACCTTCGGGTCCAGGCCGTCCACGCCGAGGAAGAGCCGATCGGCGGACAGCCGCGACAGTGCGCGTTCCGCATCCGTACCGACCAGTGAATACGAGGTCTGCCGGAGCATGCCGCCGAGCATCATCACCCGCACGGTCGGCAGGCCGCTGAGTTCCAGCGCGATGTTCAGGGCATTGGTGATGACGGTGAGCGAGGTCCACTTGCGCTGGCGGATGCAGCGCGCGATTTCCACGGTGGTGGAACCCGAGTCGAGGATGATGGTTTCGCCATCGGCGACCATCCGTGCCGCGGCATCGCCGATGCGGCGCTTCTCGGCCAGCCGGCGGGTCTCCTTGATCGGCAGCGGCACATCCTGCGGCGAGGGCTCGGCCGGGACGGCACCGCCGTGCGAGCGCTTGGCAAGGCCGGCAAGTTCCAGGGCTTCAAGGTCGCCGCGGATCGTGACGGCGGAGACGCCGTAGCGGGCGACCAGGTCATCGACGGTGACGCGGCCATCCTCACGCAGGAGATCGACGACGGCACGACGGCGTTCTTCGATCAGCAATTTCTTCGGCGGCGCCTTCACGCGTCGTTCGCTCATCTCTTGGCGTTTCAGTCCAGGCGCAGGAGGCGCGCCGCGTTGTCATGGTAGACCTTGCGCAGGATAGCCGAAGACAGGCCCAGGCCGTAGATCGACCAGCGGCCCTGGGGCGGCGTCTCGGCCGGCGCGTAGTCGAAATACTCGTCCTCGGACTCGAGGAAGCGGTAGTAGATCTCGTAGAGCTCATCGCACAGGCGCTGCTGCGGTACGGCGTCGCCATACGGCGGGGGCACGGCATCGGTGCCGAACAGCACGCGATCCTGGAACCGATCGATGAACGCCCGGCTGCGCCGCGGCTGCCGCCCCAGTTCGCCGATCCGGGCGCTGATATCGACGAGCGTGTTGGGGAAGCGGGCCAGCGTGTCGGCGAGATCGTCCAGCCGTTCGCCCTGGTTACCGACATGGAGCAGCACGAAGGTGGTGGCGGGGTGGCGAGCGATGACGCGGTCGCGCGCCGCCATGAGTTCCGCATGCGTGGGGTAATCGCGGCCGTAGAAGGACCAGTCCGGATGCTGGGCCAGCTCTTCGTAGCGCTCGTTGTGCCGGTCGGTTGGCGTGAAGAAGGCCAGCGGATCGGCCGTGTGCAGGAAAACGGGAAGGCCGTGCGCGGCGCAGGTCTCCCACATCGGATCGAAGCGGGGATCGTCCAGCCCCACCAGTGCGCCGGTGTCGATGCCTTCGCGCAGGTAGAGGCCGAGCGTTTTCAGCAGCTTCAGGCCGCGGGCGCCAAGCCGCGCCGCGTCGGCCAGCGCCTCCGCCTGTAGCGCGGGGTAATCGGCCTCGCCGAACAGGTGGAACGAAGGCTCGGTGAGCGTGAGGAAGCGCCCCGGCGCCGCGCGGTCGAAGCGCGCGATTGAGTCTTCCAGCCCCCGGCCCACGCCGCCGGTCAGGTTCACCATGCAGCGGATGCCCTTGCGGTCCATCAGCGGCAGCAAGTCGCCCGGGGTGGTGAACTGCACCATTTCCTCGCCCAGCGACACGCCGCCGCGCGTGCGCTTCATCCAGGTCAGGTGGGTGTGCATGTCGATGACCGGGAAGCGCGGCGTCTCGATGCGGGTGCCCTTGGTGGCGAGCATGCTGCGCGGCGCGAAATCCACCAGGCGCAGGCTCGCATCGACCGGGGCGGTTTCCAGCGGATTCTTGCCCGTGTCACCGCCCGCCGAGGCCCGGGCGGCCGGCGGTGAACAGCACAGGCAGCCGGCCCAGGCCTCGTCGTGGCGGTCGTCAGTCATCGAAGGGCCTTTCAGCGCGAATAGCGTTGCATGATGTCATGCACCTGGCGGGTCAGCGCCACCGCCTGTTCGAACGGGCGCAGCCACATGTTGCGGCCGAACATCACGCCGGTCGCGCCTTGCTGCATGTAGAACTCCACCTTGCGCAGCACCGCGTCGTCATCGTCATTCTTCTCGCCGCCGGAGAACAGCACGATGGTGCGGCCAGCCGAGCGAACGACGCGGGAGGTGCGGCCCGCGGCATCTTCATCGAGCGAGGCGTAGGGGCCCGGCACGCCATCGCGCCGATCATCGGGTTCGTGCAGCTTGACGATATCCGCGCCCACTTCCAGCGCGACGCGCGCGGCATAGTCCTGTGCGTAGAGCGAACCCTTGCCGCCACGCGCATCGATCGCCGCGCCACGCGGGTACGACCACAGCACCAGCGGCATGCCGAAGCGGTCGCAATCCTCGCGTACCTTGCGCAACTGGCGCAGTTCATCGTGCTGGCGCGGCGAACCGACGTACAGCGTATAACCGACCGCATCGGCGCCCAGGCGCACGGCGTCTTCGACCGACGCGAACTGGGGCGACGTGGCGTCGCCATCGCCCGGGATATTGGTCTTGCCGTTGAGCTTCAGGATCAGCGGTACCCGGCCGGCATACTGGCCGATGTACTTCTGCGCCAGGCCGATGCCGAGGGCGATCGCGGAAAAGCCGCCCGCTTCGGCGAGCCGGAACTGGTAATCGGGGTCGAGCGCCGGCGGGTGCGGGAAGAAATCGGTCGGGCCGTGCTCGAGGCCCTGGTCGAGGGGCAGGACGAGCAGGGTGCCGTTGCCCGGCCCGTGGCCGTAGAGCATCCGCTGCAGGCGCGTGCGCTTGCCCGGCGGGAGGTCGAGCGTGGCGAGGGTGGGGGTCTGGTGCGTCGGGGCTTGCATGTCGTGATTCCTCGGGGATACCCTGCAATCGAAAGTTTCGTTATCTTTCGTTTTCAACCTAGCGTAAGTCAAGTCCTTTATGACCGTCCCTTCCAGTGAATCCGTTCCGTCCCTCGCCGGCCTGCGCGGGATGCCCGAGGCCCGCCAGCGGGACCTAGGCTACGCCGACACCCTGCGCGAGATCCTGCAGCAGCCTGCCACGTGGCGTGCCACGGCCGGGTCACAGGGCGCCGCCTTCCGCGTCGCGCTTGATCATGCACTCGGCGGCCGTCCGCCGCAGGTCGTGCTGACGGGCTCGGGCAGTTCGGTGTACGTGGGCGAAGCGCTCGCCCCCGTGTTGCAGGCGGAACTGGGCATCCCGTCGCGGGCGATCCCCGCGGGCGACCTGCTCACGCACCGTGCCGGCGTGCTGCCGGGGCCGGAAGGCCTGCTCATCTCCATCGCGCGCTCCGGCGATAGCCCGGAAAGCGTGGGCGCCGTCGATGCCGTGCTGGCGAGCGCGCCAGGCTGGCGGCACCTCGTCGTGACCTGCAATGCGCATGGCCGGCTCGCCACGCGCTACGCCAGCGAAGCACGCGTCGATGTCATCGTGCTCGATCCGTGCACCAACGACCGTAGCCTGGTGATGACCAGCAGTTTCACCAACATGCTCCTCGCCGGCAGCGCACTGGGCGCGACCCGCCCGGCGGATGGCGCGGCAGCGCTGGTGGAGCGCGTGTTCGACGTGTACGCCGATGCGCTGGCAGCCATCGCCGCGGGCGAACGCGATACCGCGGTATACCTTGGCAGCGCTGGCGCTTATGGCGCGGCGCGCGAATCGGCGTTGAAGATGCTCGAAATGAGCGGTGGCGATACGGTGACCCTTGCCGAAAGCTTCCTGGGCTTCCGCCATGGCCCCATGGCCTGGTTGAACCGGGGCGGCGTCCTGGTCGCGTTCCTGTCGGGTGATGCCGGCATTCGCGCCTATGAAACCGACCTGTTGCGCGAGCTCAACGCCAAGGGGCTCGGCGCCACGCGCGTCGTCGTCGGCCAGGATATCGACCCCGCGCTGGTGGGTGACGGTGGGCTGTCGATTGACCTGCCCGGGTTGTATGCCTTGCCGCCCGCGCAGCAGTTGCTCGTGCACACGGTGGTCGGCCAGCTGTTCGCGTTCTTCCGCTGCCTGCAGCTGGGCCACCGGCCGGATACGCCTTCCGAAGGCGTGCTCACTCGCGTGGTCGGTGAGTTCACGTTGCATGAGGGCGGGGCAGCGTGAGCACGGTCGTCGTCGCTGGCGAGATGAACGTCGACCTGATCCTGACGGGTATCGACGGCGCCCCGGCGTTCGGCACCGAGATGTTGGCCCGTGGCGCGAGCCAGGTGCCTGGCAGCTCGTCCATGATCTGCGCGATGGGCCTTGCCCGGCTGGGCGACGCCGTACGTTTCATCGGCCGCGCGGGTGACGACGAACGCGGACGCTACTGCGTGGCCGCGCTACGCGAGGCGGGCATCGATACCGCCGCGGTCATCATGGACGCGGACCAGGAAACCGGCCTGACCGTGGCACTCTCGGGCGCGCACGATCGCGCGCTGGTGACTTATCCGGGAGCCATCGCGGCGCTGCATGCCAGCGACGTGCGCGACGCCGCGCTCGTGGGTGCGACCCACCTGCACGTGTCGTCGTACTTCCTGCAGACGAACCTCCAGGGAAGCATCGCGGCGCTGTTCGGCCGCGCCCGTGCGGCGGGCCTGAGCGTGTCGCTCGATCCCGGCTTCGATCCGGGCGGCACCTGGGATGCCGGTTTGCTCGAGATCCTCCCCCTCGTCGATGTCTTCCTTCCGAATGCGGTGGAGGCGTGTGCCCTCGCCGGCACGGATGATGTCGAGGCGGCCTTGCACCGGCTGGCCTCGCTCGGCCCGGCCGTGGTGATCAAGCACGGCCGCGAAGGCTGCCTCACGCTCCATGACGGTGCGGTGCTTCGCGTCCCGACGTTCCGTGTCGATGCCATCGATACGACCGGAGCCGGTGACAACTTCAACGCGGGCTTCCTCCACGCTTGGCTGGGCGGCCAGCCCATGGCGAGGTGCCTGCGCTGGGCGGCCGCATGCGGTGCGCTTTCGACACGGGCACTGGGCGGCACGCCGGCGCAGGCGGGCAGGGACGAAGTGCTCGCGCTGCTGGGTGTTTACGCATGATCACCGTTGCCGGCTTCAACAGCGCCATCGATCGGCTGGTCGATGTGTCCGCGTTGCGGGCCGGCACGGTGGTGCGCTCGTCGCCGGCGGATGAGCGCCCCGGTGGCAAAGGCGTGCATGTCGCGCAAACACTAGCCACGCTCGGCGTGCCGGTGACCCTGGTCGGCCTGTGCGATGACGCGCACGCGGCGGAGTTCGGCGAGCGGCTGCGCCTGCGCGGCGTCGCTTTCCGCGCGGTCCGCTCGCCCGTGCCGTTGCGTCAGTGCCTGGCCATTCGCGAGGCGGACGGGCGAATCACCGAGATCCTCGAGCGCAGTGATGACCCCGGCGAGGACACCCGCTTCGTGCTGGACCAGGTGCTGCGCCACTGGGCCGGCGAAAGCGAGGCGGTCGTGTGCACGGGCAGCCTGCCGCCAGGGTTCGATCCGGGGTATTACGCAGGCGTCAGCTCGGAGCTCGCCTTGCCGTGTGCGATCGATGCCAGCGGTGACGCCCTGCGTGCCGCGGCCGAAGCCTCGCCCTGGCTGCTCAAGCCCAATGCGGCCGAAGCGGCCGACCTGCTCGGTGCACCGGTGACGACGCTCGCTGAAGCGATGGCGGTGGCGCGCATGCTCCACGCGCGCGGGGTGCGCCATGCGGTGCTGACGCTAGGCGCCGAGGGTGCCGTCGGGGTCGACGAGCATGGCGCGTGGCAGGCATCGCTGTCCGTCGCGGGCGTGCGCAACGCGGTCGGCTCGGGCGATTGCTTCCTTGGCGGCCTGGTGGCCTCGCTCGTGCGCGGCGAGAGCCTCGCCGATGCCTTGCGCCTGGCCGTGGCCTGTGGCGCGGCCAACGCGCTGGGCGACGAAACGGGATTCATACGGCTCGATACGGTGGACGGCCTGCGGCCGCTCGTCCGTATCGAGGGCATCACCACATAGCAACGGTTCGGGAGAGTGTGGATGGGGAAGGCAGGAATTCGGATGCGTGCGCTGGTCGCCGCCTGTGCGATGACGCTGGCGCCGCTGGCCATGGCGGATACCTTCGGCACGGGCGCGATGACGCTCGCGTGGAAGGTCGCCGACGGCAAGGTGACCGACGTGGTCGCTACCGATCACATCAACCAGCGCGAGCTGCCGATCGCGGTGCCGTTCCAGCTCACGCTCGCCGATGGCAGCGTGCTGGGGCCGGATGCCTTCCGCCTGGAAGGCAAGCCGCATACCACGACGCTGAAGGCGGACCCCAGGGCTTCGCGTGGTGCCGAGCGCCTGCCCGGCAAGGCGCTGCAAGCGCGTTTCACGGACCCCGGGCAGCGCTTCCGCATCGATGTGTCCTGGGTGCAGCGAGACGGTTCCGACTACCTGCGTGAAATCGTGACGATCAGCGCGCTCAAGGCCGATGAACCATTGCGCCGTGTCGACCTGCTGCAGGCGAAGATTGCCGACTCCGAGGTGGTGGGCAGCGTTGATGGCTCGCCGGTGATCTCCGGGCGCGACTGGTTCGGTTTCGAGAACCCGCTGTCGAAGAGCCTGGTGAGCGGCGGCACGAAGGTGCAGCTGTGGGTGGAGCGTGAGCTCCCCCTGCGCAAGGGCACCTCGGTCACGTATTCGGCCGCGCTCGGTGCGACGCACGATAACCAGTTGCGCCGCGATTTCCTCACGTATATCGAGCGCGAACGCGCGCATCCTTACCGCACCTTCCTGCACTACAACTCCTGGTACGACATCGGCTACTTCACGCCGTACACCGAGCAGCAGGCACTGGAGCGCATCCACCACATCGGCGAGGAACTCGCGACGAAGCGTGGGGTGACGCTCGATTCCTTCCTGTTCGACGACGGCTGGGACGACTACAGCGGCAGCTGGGCGTTCAGCAAGGATTTCCCGCACGGCTTCAAGCCGCTGGCCGAAGCCGCGAAAGCGTACGGCGCGGCGCCCGGCATGTGGCTCTCGCCCTGGGGCGGCTATGGCCCGCCCTCGAAGGAGCGTGCGAAGCGGGCGGGTGAAGCCGGTTACGAGATCGTCGACAAGGGCATGGCCCTGTCGGGCCCGAAGTACTACCAGCGCTTCCATGACGTGACCATGGCGCTGGTGAAGGACAACGGCGTCAACCAGTTCAAGTTCGACGGCACCGGCAACGCCAACAAGGTCTTCCCCGGCAGCGTGTTCGATAGCGATTTCGATGCGGCGATCCACCTGATCGACGACCTGCGCGCGGCGAAGCCCGATCTGTTCGTCAACCTGACCACGGGTACGCTCGCGTCGCCGTTCTGGCTGATGTACGCGGACTCGATCTGGCGCGATGGCGAGGACGATGAGCTGGTGGGTGTCGGCAGCAAGCGCGAACGCTGGATCACCTATCGCGACCGCGAGACGTACCACAACATCGTGGAGAAGGGCCCGCTGTTCCCGCTGAATTCGCTGATGCTGCACGGGATCATCTACGCGCGGGAGAACCGCAAGCTCAACACCGACCCGGGGCATGATTTCGCCAACGAGGTGCACTCGTACTTCGGCAGCGGCACGGCATTGCAGGAGCTGTACATCACGCCCGAACTGCTTACGGGCGAGGATTGGGACACGCTGGCCGAGGCGGCGCGCTGGTCGCGCACGAACGCCGGTGTGCTCCGCGATACGCACTGGGTCGGCGGCGATCCAGGCCGGCTCGATGTGTATGGCTGGGCGTCGTGGACGCCGACGAAGGCCATCCTCACGTTGCGAAACCCTTCTGACCAGGCGCAGGCGTTCGTCGTCGACCTGGCGCGGCAACTCGAACTGCCACCGGGCGCGAAACGCCAGTTCCAGGCACGCAGCCCGTGGAAGGCCGATGCCGCGACACCGGCACGCACGCTCGATGCGGATACGCCGACCACGATGACGTTGCAGCCTTTCCAGGTCGTGACACTCGAACTGACACCGTAAGCCATTCACGCCTCCGAGCCACGGGGGCGCCAACCAGGCCGACTTCAGCGATCGCGGGGGCTTCATCGCGAGGGCCGGCTGTTGCCGCCATTCCGGGAAAACCGGGTGGCTAACGAGACGGGGAGAGCAGGGCATGAGGTATCGCAAGCGTGTGCTGGCCGCAGTGATCGCGGCGGGCCTGGCCAGCGGGAGTGCGTTGGCACAATCGACGACGGGCGCGATCAGCGGCCAGGTCGCGCAAGGCGCCGGTGACACGGTGCACATCGAGAGTGGCACGGGCTTCCAGCGTGATGTACCCGTCGATGCGCGAGGGCGCTACGCCATCGCGCAGCTTCCCCTGGGTAACTACACCGTGTCGTTGCGCAAGGCGGGCGCGACGGTGCAGTCGCACGCGAACGTCGCGCTTCGCGTGGGTGCCGCCACCGATGTGTCGTTCGCCGCACCCGTCGCCGCGTCGTCCGAAGGAGCGCAGGAGCTCGCGGGCGTCTCCGTATCGGCCAGCACCCTGCCGCCCATCGACGTGGCCAGCGTCGATTCCCGCACGGTCATCACATCCCAGCAGCTGGCGAAGCTTCCACTGGGCTTCAGCGCCGAGGCGGCGGCGCGCCTCGCTCCGGGCGTGGTCGGCAACGCGGGTGGTTTCACCGGGCCCACGGGGCAGTCGCTGATCAGCTTCGGCGGGTCGGCGGCCAACGAGAACGCGTACTACATCAACGGATTCAATACGACCGATCCGCTGCAGGCGGCCGGTGGCCTGACCTTGCCGTACGGCTCGATCGACCAGCAGGAGGTGTACACCGGCGGCTACAGTGCCCAGTACGGCCGCTCCGACGGCGGCGTGCTGAACATGGTCGGCAAGCGCGGCACCAATGACTGGCACTTCGGCGGCAAGCTGAGCTGGGATCCGGCATCGCTGCGCGCGTCGTACGACAACACGTACTACCAGAACGGCCTTCCCACCGTACCCGTGGCGGGCGACCTGTATACGCCCCGCAGCCGGAACCGGAACTGGAATACGGTCTACGACGCGTACGTCGGTGGCCCGCTGATCAAGGACAAGCTTTTTTTCTTCGCGTCAGGCGAATGGGCGAAGAGCGAAGGCGACCGGCTGGGGACGGTCACATCCACCAGCCCGTATACGTCCTACGAGTACACGATGCCCAAGTGGTACGCCAAGCTGGACTGGAACATCTCCGACAGCAACATCCTCGAGGTGACCGGCGCGTCGAATACGCGCGAGACCCGCGGCGATATCTACCAGTACGACTTCAACACGCTCCAGCGCGGCGAACCGATCGGCCATGCGGACACGATCAAGACGGGCGGCAGCCTGTGGACCGCGAAATATACGGGCTACCTCACCGATTCGCTGACCCTCAGCGCGCAGTACGGCAAGATGCATACGCGCAATTTCGAAGCGCCGGTCGGCTATAACGAAGCGCTGACCTACGTCAGTGGCACCGAGAACCAGAATCCAGCGATCACCGGCGGCACGCCGCGTTCCGCCGGCCAGACGGTATCGAGCATCTACGACCCCAACCAGGGCAACCGCTCGAACAACCTCCGGGTCAGCCTTGCCTGGGCCGTGGGCGATCACACGATCACGGCGGGTATCGATAACCTGCAGTCCACCGCCGAGGACCAGGGCGCACGGACGGCGGGGCCCGGGTACTCATGGTCCTATGGTTTCACCACGTTGCCCGGCAACAGCCCGGCGCCGAGCCTGGGCGTGGCGCCGCCGAACAGCACGGCCGACGGCGCGGGCGGCTACTACGTGATGCGGAATGTGTCGTCCGCCGTGGCGACGGTACGCAGCAGCCAGCGCGCCCAGTACATCGAGGACCAGTGGCAGGTTTCCGACCGCCTGTTGCTCTCGCTGGGGTTACGCAATGACCAGTTCACCAACTACAACAGCGATAGCCAGCCGTACATCGCGCAGACCAAACCGCAGTGGGCACCGCGCCTCGGCTTCAGCTGGGATGTCGACGGTGATGCGTCGTTCAAGGTGTACGGCAATGCAGGCCGCTACTACCTCGGTTCGCCGCTGGCTCCCGCGCTGAGCGCCGCCGCAGGCTACACGAGCACGACGCAGTACTTCACTTATTCGGGCATCGGCGCCGATGGCACGCCTGCCGGGCTCACGGCGTTGTCAGGCCCCGTATCGGCCAATAACGCCTTTGGGGTGCCGCCCGACCCGCGGACGGTGACGGCCAAGGGATTGAAGTCCGAATACCAGGACGAGTACATGCTCGGTTTCAGCAAGAGCATCGACAATCGCTGGGTCTATGGTGCCAAGCTGTCACGACGCGTGCTGCGCACCGGCATCGATGACTTCTGCGACGTCGACCGGATCACGAATGCGGCCGCCGCGCAGGGTATCGACGCGGCGTCGGTGAACAGCTGCTACCTCATCAATCCCGGCAAGGCGAACACGTTTGTCGTGCTGGACGGGCAGGGCAACGCCCACGACGTGAAGCTGAGCAACGTCGAGATGGGCTTCCCGAAGATCAAGCGCAACTACTATGCGCTCGATACGTTCCTCGAGCATCCGTTCGACGGCACGTGGTACGGCCGCGTCGATTACACATACTCACGCAGCTACGGCAACACGGAAGGCCTGACCCAGTCGAACGTCCAGTCGGATGGACCCTCGCAGTCGGAGGATTGGGACTTCCCGGCGCTCATGGTTTACAGCAACGGCTTGCAGGGCAACAACCACAAGCATCAGCTGAAGCTGTACGGGTACTGGCAGATCACGCCGGAGTGGATGGTTTCCGGCAATCTTTCCCTGATCTCCGGCAGCCCCTCCACGTGCCTCGGGCTGTTCGGCGACGACAACAGCGACCCAGCCGGTTACAACTCGAACTACCACTTCTGCGATGGACGCCCGGCACCGCCAGGCTCCACCGGCAACATGCCGTGGCAACGCCAGCTCGACCTGGGCGTGCACTGGACTCCGGCATTCGCCCAGCACCGGCTCGGCCTGAACCTCGATCTGTTCAACGTCACCAACGAACAGGCGACGTTGAGCCTGAATCCGCATTACTACCAGGACGCCACGGCGACGCCGAATCCGCTTTACCGCACGCCGCTTTACCTGCAGGACCCGAGGTACGTGCGGTTCTCGATTACGTACGATTACTGACGCCGCCCCTTTCAGGACTGGGCTTGCGCGCG
The DNA here is from genome assembly GCF_055584245.1 of Luteibacter sp. NPDC104163. NCBI lineage: Bacteria > Pseudomonadati > Pseudomonadota > Gammaproteobacteria > Lysobacterales > Rhodanobacteraceae > Luteibacter > Luteibacter sp. NPDC104163. The sequence continues at coordinate 60,188 of NZ_JBVJMK010000003.1, read as the reverse complement.
ATGGGTGCTGGAGGAAAACCCATCGCGCGCAAGGGCGCCGAGCAAGGGCCTCTAGCCCAGCGAATGACCGATGTGGCCATCCTCATACTGCCAGAATCCCTCTGCCTCACCGTTCTCGAGCAGGGCGGCAACTTTTCGGATATCCGCGGTGGGTTTCACGTCAACCGCGAACACGGTATGGGCTTCGTTGCTCTCGTAGCTACAGCCGGCCTCGCTTAACGGGTGCCAGTAGCGTTCCCAACGCTTTTCATCGAAGGCTTCGTCGAGCAGGATGCGGAACGTGGAGTGGCCGCCTCTGGCAATCACTCCGGTTACCACGGCCTGGCCGTCGACGACCCTGGCCGAGACCGTATCCTTGTAGCTGTAGCCGTATGCGTAGGTCGGTGAGTTTTCCAGAACAAGGCCGAGTTCCGAGGCGGATGCCCAAAGTCGTTCCGATTCGACACCCCAGGTCGAGGTGTCCTCGATGTCAATTCGAACCTTGATCATGTCAGTCACCGAATTGGGGCACATTATTGTTGTGTGCCGCCTTCCAGCAATAAGGTTGCGTGGAAGGGCCAAGACCGCTATTCGCGAATTGTGCAGCCGAGAAATAACTCGCCCGCGATCGGCATGCTATTCTTTACGTTTCTGCATGCCTCCCGAGACCTTCCCGGTGCTTACGCCACCCTGAAACATCGCCGTTTCGTTATCTGACGGCCGTGGCCTCCCGCCGCGGGGTTGACGCTTGCCGGCCTTTTCCTTCCGGCGCACCAGGAATACCCACCCATGCATACCACCCGTTGGAACCAGCAATGGTTCTTCAACGTGCGTGGCGACGTCCTTTCGGGCCTCGTCGTCGCACTCGCCCTTATCCCTGAAGCCATTGCCTTCTCGATCATCGCGGGCGTCGACCCCAAGGTCGGCCTTTACGCGTCGTTCTCGATGGCGGTGGTGATCGCCTTCGCCGGTGGCCGGCCCGCCATGATCTCGGCGGCAACCGGTGCCATGGCCCTGCTCATGGTCACGCTCGTGAAAGAACACGGGCTGCAGTACCTGTTCTTCACCACGATCTGCACCGGGGTCATCCAGATGGCCATCGGTGCGCTGAAGCTCGGATCACTGATGCGCTTCGTTTCGCGCTCGGTGGTCACCGGCTTCGTCAACGCGTTGGCGATCCTGATCTTCCTCGCCCAGCTGCCTGAGCTGATTGGCGTGCCCTGGCTGGTGTACCCGATGTGCGCCGCCGGTCTCGCGATCATCTACCTGTTTCCGTACATCACCAAGGCCGTGCCTTCGCCGTTGGTCGCGATTGTCGTCCTGACCATCGTTGCGATCGTCTTCCGGATGGACATCCACCGCGTCGGCGACATGGGCGCGCTGCCCGATTCGCTGCCGCATTTCCTGTGGCCGGATGTGCCGCTGAACCTGGAAACGCTGAAGATCGTACTGCCGTACGCGCTGACCATGTCGGTGGTTGGCCTGCTCGAGTCGATGATGACGCTGCAGATCGTCAATGACATGACCGACACCCGCTCGGACAAGAACCGTGAATGCATGGGCCAGGGCCTGGCCAACATCGCCACAGGCCTGATCGGTGGCATGGCCGGCTGCGCCATGATCGGCCAGTCGGTGATCAACGTGAAATCCGGCGGTCGCGGCAGGCTCTCCACCCTGGTAGCGGGCGTGGTCCTGCTGATCCTGGTGGTGTTCGGCGCGCCATGGGTCCGCCAGATCCCGATGGCAGCGCTGGTCGCGGTGATGATCATGGTGTCGCTCAGCACCTTCAGCTGGCGCTCGCTCGCGACGCTGCGTTCGCACCCCACCTCGTCCAGCGTGGTGATGCTTGCGACCGTGGTGGTGACGGTGTGGACGCACGATCTCGCCCGTGGCGTCCTCACCGGCGTACTGCTCTCGGCCGTGTTCTTCGCCACCAAGGTCGGCCGCATGCTGGACGTCGACAGCTCGCTTTCGGCGGACGGCATACGCACATATTCGGTAAAAGGGCAGGTCTTCTTCGCTTCCTCGGATACGTTCGTCGAAGAGTTCGACCTCCGCGAAGACGGGCTTTCAGGCGTGGTCATCGATGTCGAGGAGGCCCATTTCTGGGACCTCACCGCCGTGGGCGCCCTCGACAAGGTCGTCCTGAAATTCCGTGACCTCGGCGTACCCGTGGAGGTGCGCGGCCTCAACCAGGCCAGCGCCACCCTGGTGGGCCGCCTCGGCACGCACGACAAGGAAGGCGCCCGTCCCGCGAGCGGCCACTGACCGCAGTGCCCCGTGGGAGCGCGCTTGCGCGCGATGGTTCCCGCGCAGGCAGGCGCAGAGACACGGCAGGTTTCCGTTCCGTCTCGATATTGCAGAATAGGCGCCGACGTAGTGACGGAGGCTCCCGTGAACATCATCGTGGTCGAGGACGACGAGCGGCTTGGTGCCGCCATCAAGCGCGCGCTGGAGCAGCTGACGCACGCGGTGATGTGGCTGCGCGCGGGTAACGAGGCGCTGGAGGCGCTGCGGCAGGAAGATGTCGACCTGGTGCTGCTGGACCTTGGCCTGCCCAACAAGGATGGCGTGCAGGTCCTTCGCGAGGCGCGCCGCGAGGGCATCCGCACGCCGATCCTGGTGATGACGGCGCGCGACAGCATCGAGTCGCGCGTGGAAGGCCTGGATGCCGGCGCGGATGACTACCTGGTCAAGCCCTTCCATCTCGACGAACTGGCCGCGCGCATCCGCTCGCTGGCCCGTCGCGCGCAGGGCCTGGCCGATAACGTCATCGAGGCGGGACCCCTCCGCCTGGATGTGGGGCGCATGGAACTGACCCGCGATGGCGAGCGGATCGAGCTGACCCGCCGCGAGTTTGCCCTCGTGCACGTGCTGATGGAGCGGGCAGGGCGGATCGTCCGGCGCGAAACGATCGAGCGCTCGGTCTACGGCAACGAGTCCGATGTCGGGCCCAACGCGCTCGAGGTGCTCGTGCACGCCCTGCGCCGGAAGCTGGGGCCGGACAGCATCCGCACGGTTCGCGGCTTCGGCTACATGGTCCCAACGGACGCTGCGTGAGGCCTGGCTCGCTCCAGCGCCGCCTGCGTCGCTACGTGGCGTTCGCCGTGCTCGCGGTGCTGTTGCCGCTCGGGCTGCTCACGGCCTTGCGCACCCTCTCCGAGTTGAACGAACTGTCGGACGTGCGGTTACGCCAGACGGCGGAAACGCTCGACGCGCTGCTCCGCCAGACCGGCGTGGGAGCGCTTTCGAACCAGGCCCTGCTTGAAGCGCTGCCGTCGGTGCCTGTGGTCGCCAACGGTGAAGGACCGGCCTCGACCTTCGAGGCCGAGGTGGGGTACCGGGTGACCGACAAGGATGGCGATCCGCTCCTGGTGACCGAAAACATGCGCGACCTGCCACGCGATCTCGTGGCCGACGGCGTCATCCGTACGTTCGTGGTCCATCGCCGCCTCTGGCACGTGTATACGCGCATGGACCCGACGCTGGGCGTCACCATCAGCGTCGCCGAGCGGCACGATTCCCGACGCGACATGACCAATGCAGTCGCCATGGAGCGGGCGCTGCCTATCCTGGTCGGCCTGCCGCTTCTGTTCATCGCGCTGCGCTGGGCCGTGCGTCGTGGCCTGCGACCGCTCGATACGCTGGCGAACCTGCTGGCCCGTCGGCAGCCGGGTGCCCGCGAGCCGGTCGTGCTCGCGGATTCGCCGCGCGAGATCACGCCGATCGTCGATGCGCTCAACGCGCAGTTCGACAGCATCGAAACCACGCTGGACCGCGAACGGCGCTTCAGCGCGGACGTTGCGCATGAGCTGCGCACGCCGATCGCGGCCACGATGATCAACCTCGACAGCGCCGCCGCGTTTGGCAGTGCCGAGGCCTCACCGGCGACTCTGGCCGATGCGCTGGCCAGCCTGCGCCTGCTTTCGCGGCGCACCGACCAGCTGCTGGTGCTGGCCCACCTGGACGAACATGCCCACTTGCCGGTCAATCGCGTGGATCTCAACGAGGTGACCCGTGAGGTGGTCGCGGAGTGGTCGCCGACTGTGGACTGCACGCGCTTCACGCTGAGCGTGGAGCTGCCGTCGCAGGTGGTCAGCGTGATGGGGTATCCCGCCGCGCTGGCGGCGATGCTGCGCAACCTGCTGGAGAATGCGGCACGCCACGCACCGCCCGGTGGCCGCGTGATGCTGGTCCTGGCGGCACGCGACGGCGAGGCGCACATCGACGTGATCGACGATGGCCCGGGTATTCCGCCGGAACGGCGCACGGCGGTGTTCGCCCGCTTCCATCGCGAAGCGACCGGCCTTGGCGATGGCTTCGGCGTGGGCCTGTCGATCGTGCAGCGCGTCGCCCAGTTACATGCCGCGCAGGTCAGCCTGGAGGATGCGCCGTGGGGGCACGGGCTGCGGGTGCACGTGCGCATGCCGCTGGCCCGCTAGTTTTCGTGCTAACGCCGTTGTGGGAGCGTGCTGTGGGAGCGTGCTGTGGGAGCGTGCTTGCACGCGATGGGTGCTCGTCGCAAGCACCCATCGCGCGCAAGCGCGCTCCCACAGCGAACTCCCACAGCGAACTCCCACAGCACGCTCCCACAACGTTCCTACAACGGCTTTAGCAACGTCGCGACGCGCCGCGCGGTCTGCTCCGCACCCGCTTCATCACACGTGATGCCCGCATTACCCGCGCCATACGGCGCATAACGCTTCGGGTCGGTGCGGTTGAACAGGCCGATGGTGGTGGCGCGCGTGGCGGCGGCGAGGTGCATCACGCCGCAGTCGGCGCTGATGTACACGCCGGCGGCCTCGATGAACGCTGCAAGCTTGCGCGCATCGCTGGTGAAATAGGTCGGGTACGCATTATCCAGCCGCGACAGGCCATCCGCGGCAACCAGTTCCACGACGCGGTGTTCGCCGATGCGCTCGAACAGTGCCGCGAGGAACTGCTGCCACCATCGCGCATCCTGGCATTTGGCGCCCGTGGCGTTGGGGAAGATCGCCATCACCGGCGCCATGCCGTCATGGCCGGCATCGAGCACGCGGTGCAGCGTCGCGGCGCCCTTCGCACGCTCCGCGTCGCCCAGGCGCAGGTCGAGCATCGGCCACTCGCCACCCTGGACACCGAGTGCCTCACGCAGCGCATGTACGGGGCGCGCCGCGAAATGCGCCGGTGCATCGGGTGTGGCGTCCATGCGCACCTGGTAGCGGGCGCGGGCAAGTGCCGCGGCCACACGGCCGGAGGATGAGCCCGAGGCGGCATCGATCACCAGGTCATAGCGTTTCGCGCGCAGGCGGCCGAGCGTGCGCAACGTGGCGAGCGGGTGGCGCAGCGCGCGGCGATCGAGCAGGAACAACTCGCCAACGGACGAAAAGCCGGCAAACACGCCGCGTGCAGCACCACCGGATGCAAGCAGGTCCACTTCCGCGCCAGGGAACCGCGCCTCGAGCTCGGCGAGCAGGGGCGTCACCATCAACGTATTGCCGAGGCGGTGGTTGGGCCGGCAGACCAGGATGCGCTGCATGCCGGTACGCGGAAGCTGGCCCGGTGCCACGACATTCGGCGCGTCTGGAAAAGCCCGGCGCACGAACCACGCCACGGCCGCGCGGCGGAAGGCTTGCAGGCGGCCGTGCATGGGCGCGCGCTTGCCTTCCGTGGCAGCCGTGGAACGGTTGGTGGCGACGATCGAGGACATGCGCATTCCGTGGGGCACCCGTGGGGCGGGCAATGCGCACACCTTGCCGAACGGACCTTAGAGCCTCCTGTCAGCCAGATGACGGGAGGCTTACTTAGCCTAGTCTTAGCTGAGTGCCCGCCGACGGACGCGCCATGGCCTTCAACAGCGGCAGCAGGTCGCGGGTCGCCTCGTGGTGCGTCGGCGTGTCGGTATCGTCGATGAGCTGGCCCACCATGTACTTGCGCACGCGGGTGTCCTGGCTCGCATCGTGGCTGACGCTAGCGGAGACGAGCTTCCCCTTCGCATACCCGATATCCGTGCTCGCATGTGCCGAGTCGTCGATCTCGGTGTAGTTGTAGTTCTGCGACCCCAGCTGATTGGTGAGATGCAGCGCGGTATCCGCCCACGGCGAGGTGTGGAATCTCGCCGTGAGGTGGCTCGACAGCGATTGGCTGATGTGGCGGTCACTGGCGTTGCGGCCACTAAGCGCCGTCGACTGCGACAGCTCGTAGTTGAAGGTATCCCGCTCGCCGCTGCGCATCGGATTGGGTGAGCTGCCGGCCTGCGCGATCGACGCCTGGAAGTCGGCCAGGCCGGTCAGCAGCGCGTGATCGGTGCTGGAAAGATCGCGCGTCGTGCCGCGCGTGCTCGCATCAGCGGGCGATGGCGGGTAGTGGCTGTTGAGCTGGCTGAAGCCATCCTTGAACAGCGCGACGAGCGACGTATCGGCATGGCCGCGCGTCGCGGCCGCGTCGATCTGGTCGAGCGTATTGGCGATTGATGCTTCGCGCTGGGCGCGGTTGCCCCACGTCGCCGGCTGGCTCATGTCCAGCCCCAGCGAAAGGGACCCTGCGGCACCGGCGATCTTCAGCGTGCGGCTGTTGCTGCCCGCATGCAGGTCGATCGTTTCGTGGACGCCCGGGGCGGTTGCGACCGTGGCGCTCAGGTCGACGCCAGTGAGCACCGACGGATCGGCGGCCATCAAGCCATCGAGCGACAACGTGGGCGGCTGCTTGCTGAGTCCGTCGACGGCATCCTGGAAGGCGCGGGCCAATCCGGCGACAGCCTTCTTTTCGCCCTCGGAGAGCGTGCGATCCGAATTCAATGCAACGGAGAGCCCGTCGGCCGTCGCGCTCAGTGCCAGCTTGACCGTGGCGCCGCTTGCGGTGTGGATGCCCAGGCTGATGGTGCTGTCCGCGCGGGTAGCGCCGGAGACGCTGGAGCTGAAATTGGCGCCTTCGGTCGTGAAGCGACCAAGCAGGGCCTGGCCGAGACCGGCGAAAACGCTACCTGCCTGGCCTGGGGTGCCGTTGCGTGCGAGCAATGCGCCGATCGCATCGTCGGAAGAAGGGTCCACCGTGGTTTTCGACGCGTCGGTATACGTCGGGTCGGTCGCCGGCGGCGAGCTCTCGAACACGACGGAGGGCTTTGCCGACGCGAGCGACGACACAGCCGGGCGCGTCGCCAGGGCGACGATCCGGTCCTGCCACGAAGGTGCGGCGGGTGCGGCGGGGGTCTTCAGCAGCAGGGGATTCACAACGGTCCTTCGTCAGAGTCTCCTTGTGTAACGGCGGGCGGCCGCACAGCTTGAGGCCGCCCACCTTGTCGCACTCAATCGGCGACTTCGAGCAGGACTTCCAGTTCCACCGGTACGCCCAGCGGGAGGCTCGCCATACCGAGGACCACGCGCGGGGCGAGCTTGTCGTCGCCGAACACGCGGGCAATCAGTTCGGATGCGCCATCCGCGATGGCCGGATGCTCGCGGAAATCGCCGACCGTGGCGATGTAGATCCCGAGCTTCGCGACGGCGGTGACCTTGTCGAGCGAACCGAGGAACTCCTTCGCCGCGGCGAGCGCGCTGAGGGCGGCCATCTCGGCGGCCTTGCGGCCGTCCGCCACCGTCAGCGCCTCGCCCACCCGGCCCAGCAAGGGCAGGTCATGGCCTACGGCAGGCAGCATGCCGCTGAAGTAGACCATGTTGCCGACGCGTACCGCCTCGACGTATTTGCCAAACGGCGACGGCGGCGGCGGAAGGGTGATACCGAGTTCCACCAATCGCCGTTCCGCGCCGGCGACCTGCGCTTGCGGGGCGTTCATTACCAGCGACCCAGGTGGGCGCCGCCATCCACGCGGAGCGCTTCGCCCGTGACGCGCGGCGCCTCGGTGACGAACACCACGGCGTCGACGACTTCCTGGATGCTCGAGATGCCGTTGATCGGCGAAAGCGTGGCGAGGAAGTCCTTCGGGCCGTTCGCGTGCATCGGCGTATCGACGATGCCGGGGCCGACGGTATTCACGCGGATGCCCTGCGCTGCGTATTCCATCGCGAGGTTCAGCGAGGCCGATTCGATGCCGCCCTTGGTGATCATGGCGGCGGAGGTCGGCACCCCGGCGATCGGGTGGTTGGCCAGCGGCGAGGTGATGCTGGTGATGGCGCCACCGGTGCCCTGCGCGAGCATCTGGCGGATGACCTGCTGGGTCATGTAGACGAAGCCGTCCACGTTGGTCGACAGCAGCTGGCGATAGTCGTCCTCGGTGATGTCCGTGAACGGCTTGGCGATGAACACGCCCGCGTTGTTCACCAGGCCATCGACCGTGCCGAAGGCCTTCACCGCGGCCTTGACCACGGCTTCGGCGGTGGCCGGGCTGGCGATGTCGCCGTCGACGCGGACGAGGCGGTCCGAGCTCGGCAGTTCGGTGGACTGGCTGACCGTGCGCGAGGTGGCGACGACGTTGTAGCCGCGCTCAAGGAAGGTTTTGACAAGGCCGGCGCCGATGCCCTGGGAAGCGCCAGTGACGATGATGGTTTTAGCGTTCATGAGTGACTCCGATGCGTGAGGGAGGTGTCTTGCTGGATGGGTATCCTCCGCCGATCGGCATTACTTGATTAGACGGAAAAGTGTGGAATCTCTTTTCCATTCGTGCAAAAGTCGGCCCATGCTGGACCTCAACGACATCGCGGTCTTTATCCGGGTCGCCCAGCTGGGCAGCTTCAGCCGCGCCGCCCAGGCCCTGGCGATGCCGATCTCCACCGTGAGCCGGCGGGTCACCGCGCTGGAAGAAGCACTGGGCGTGACCCTGCTCCAGCGCAGCACGCGCAAGCTCAGCCTGACCGTGCAGGGTAGGGCGTATTACGAGCAGTGCGGCGAACCCTTGAACGAACTGCAGGATGCGGAGCGTGCGCTGACCCAGGCACAGCGGACGCCCGAGGGCCTGCTGCGCATCTCCGTGCCGGTCGTCCTGGGCCAGGCGCCGTTCTTCGAGTTCGTCTCGGCATTCATGCGGGCGTATCCACGCATCCGCGTCGACCTGTTCATTACCAACACGTTCCTCGACCTGATCGGCGAGAACATCGACGTCGCCATACGCTACGGCGACTTGCACGACTCATCGCTGGTGGCCCGGCACGTAGGCACGAGCGTGCGCTATGTCGTCGCGACCGCCGCGTACCTGGAAGGGCGCAAGTTGCCGCAGAAGCCCGCGGACCTCGCGGAACACGATTGCATCATGATCAACGGGCGCAATAACCAGGCCGAGTGGGTGCTGACGAAGGGCAAGCGCTCGGAGCGGGTGCACGTCAGCGGGCCGCTATCCAGCCGCGATTTCAATTCGGTGAGTGCGTTCGTCTATCGCGGCCACGGCGTCGGCTTTCTGCCGTCTGCGTATTGCGATGAGCAGCTGGCCACGGGGGATCTGGTGCGCCTGCTGCCGGAATGGGCTTCACCCGAATTCCCCGTGCACGCGGTTTATCCCACGCGACGCTTCATGCCGCAGCGCCTGCAGGTCTTCCTGGACGCGCTGGCGGCATGGCAAAGCCCGTCGTGGTGACGGGCTGAGGGTTCAGCGGATGCGACGACGCGTGTCGTCGCGGCGGGCGACCACGCGCACGGGGCGCGATTTGCGCTGCAGCTTGATCCAGAAGGCGGCCTCGACCATCGCGCCCGCAGCAAACAGGCACATGGCACCGGTGGCGAAACCCGCCATGAAGAGGATCGCTGCCAGGCCGAGCATCGCTGCGAGGATCGTGAAACGCTTCATTGCTGCTCCCGTCGGGTTCGACTGATCTTGAGGTGGACCCGACCTCAGCATGGCACGGATACCGGTGCGACGGCTGAATTTCAGAAAACACTGACGCTTACGTAGGGCGGGCGGGGCGTGAGACGATGGCGCCAGAACATGAGCGGATATCGTCTTAACCTCTCGACCCCAGCGGCGGAGCATATGCAGCAGCCGGGCCGGATGGTCCGTTAACCCTGGAGCTCACATGAACACCGCCTTCCGTTCCCTGCTGGAACGCTTCGTCCGCTTTGAATCCGTCGGTCCGAACCTGATCCGCCTTGCCATCGCCATCGTCTTTATCTGGATCGGCGCATTGAAATTCGTGCCTTTCGAGGCCGACAGCATCACCCCGTTTGTTGCGAACAGCCCGGTGATGTCGTTCTTCTACGAGCACCCGACCGAGTACAAGGCGCACCTGACCCACGAGGGCCAGTTGGTACCGGAGCAGCGCGCCTGGCAGGAGCAGAACAACACGTATGGCTTCTCGCGTGGCCTTGGCGTTGTCGAGCTGACCATCGCGGCGCTGGTGCTGTCGTTCCCGTTCTCGAAGCGGCTTGGTTTGCTGGGTGCGTTCCTTTCGTTCGGCACGACGCTGGTTACGTTGTCGTTCCTGATCACGACGCCCGAGGCATGGGTGCCCGCACTGGGCGACGCGCAACACGGCTTCCCTTATCTCTCGGGTGCTGGGCGCCTGGTCCTGAAGGACACGCTGATGCTCGCAGGTGCCTGGGTCATCGGTATCGATGCGGCCAAGCGGATTCTTGAGGAGCGTGTTGCAGATCGAGCCAGCGCGGCGGCGCTCTCAGCGGTAGTCGCTAAGTGATTTAGCGTAGGGCGGCGTCCACCTAGGGCGCTGCTCTCGTACCGCTTCGTCGCACGCGTTACGTATCGCACAAGCAGGTAGGCTGGGGCGCAACCGCATCTTGCCTCGGTTGACGTTTGCGCTGAGGTGCGTCGGTATTCGTTTTGGTGGACTGTGAACTCGCGCTGCGCGCTGCGCCGCGCCCGATGTGGCGGCTCCCACACTTGCACAAAGGACGCGCAATGAACGAGTACGAGAGAAAGCTTGAAGAGTCGCTCAAGGCGACGAACATCCGGATGTGCATTCCTGGCGACGGCCAGGTTGAGGGTGGTTGGATTGACCGTTGGCTGAATAGCTTCTTCCAGTCGGGTCTTTGAGGGATGGGCGCGCGCTGCAGCGCGCGCCCGCTGGGATCACCTATTTTGCGAACTATGATCAACGAATCCCTGTTTCGGCAATACGTCGAACCCGTTGTCCCCTGGCTGTACGCCGACTCCACGCTGTGGACTTGCGTTGGCCTTACGGGCGGCCTGCTTTTCAGCAGTCGCTTCGTTCTCCAGTGGATCCATTCGGAACGCAAAGGGCGACTCGTTGTGCCCGCGGCATTCTGGTATCTGAGTTTCTGGGGCAGCCTCATCTCGCTGGTTTACGCGGTTCACCTCGATAAATTGCCGATCATCCTCAGCTATGTGTTTCTCCCGGCGTTGTATGGCCGGAATCTGTGGATCCTTCGGCGGGAGAGAGAATCCAATTAACCCGGGTAAAACGTAACAAATTGTGATGCCTGTCACGTTTTGGTGCTAGCGTAACCACTCGCGTGTCCGGGCAGGCGGGCAAGCCGGTGCTTATCCCCCAGGGGTGGATGGGCTGGCTTCGGCATACGTCGTGGGGAGAGCACGCGTGGTTGCGCAACGGTCGGCGGCGCCTGCCTTTCGCTATCGGGCTTTCATCAGCTACAGCCACCGGGACAAGGCCTGGGCGGCGTGGCTGCACCGCGCGCTTGAATCCTATGTGATCCCGCAGCGGCTGGTTGGCCGCGTGACCGACAACGGCTCGGTGCCGCGCCGGCTTGTTCCTGTCTTTCGAGATACCGCCGAACTGGCTACCGCGCGTGATCTTGGCCGGAAGGTGACCCATGCACTGGCGCAATCGGCCTGCCTGCTGATCGTCTGTTCGCCCGAGGCCGCGCTGTCGCGTTGGGTCGATGAGGAAGTGAGGACCTACCAGCGGCTCGGCGGCGGCGAGCGCATTTTCTGCCTTGTCGTCGGCGGTGAGCCGAACGCCAGTCGTATCCCGGGCCGTGGCGCGGAGGAATGCTTTCCGCCGGCCCTTCGCCAGCGCTACGACCAGGAAGGCAACCTCATCGACGATGTGATCGAACCGCTTGCCGCGGATGTACGCCCTGGCGGCGACGGCAAGCGGGATGCGCTGTGCAAGCTGGTCGCCGGCATGCTCGGGCTCGAGCTCGACATGCTGAAGCGTCGCGACCTGCAGCGGCGGGCGCGCCGCGCGGTTGCCTTGTCCGCGGTGGCGCTCACGGTCACGGTGGTGATGACCGTGCTGGCGATCAACGCGATGATCGCCCGCCGTGACGCGGTCGCGGCGAGTCATGTCGCGGAACGTAGGCAGAAGGACGCCGAAGACCTGGTGGCCTTCATGCTGGGCGACCTCAACGACAAACTCGCGCAGGTCTCGCGGCTCGATATCCTGGAGGCGGTGGACGATCGCGCGATGGCCTATTTCCAGGCCCAACCCACGCATGAAGTGAGCGACAGGGCGTTGCTGCAGCGGGCCACGGCACTGGAAAAGATCGGCAGCGTGCGCCTCGACCAGGGGCGGCTGGACGCGGCACTCGCGTCGTACGAGGCAGCCCGCGCCGTGGCTGAGGGGCTCGCCATAGCCGCGCCTGCCGACGTATCGCGCCAGGTGCTACTCGCCGAAATCACGACATTTACCGGGATGGTCCACTGGCGGCAGGGGCGGCTGGACGAAGCGCAGCGCGCATTCGCCAGCGCACGCGCGATCCTGGTACGCGCCGAGCAGGTGGCCCCTGCCAATAACGACCTGCATTTCCAGCTGGCCATGCTCGATAACAACATGGGCCGCGTGATGGAAGCACGCGGTGCGCTCGATGACGCGGGGGCGCATTACCGCGACATGCTCGCGCGCCTCCAGCGTCTCGCTGCCACGGCGCCCGCCGATGCCGATATCGCCGAGTGGCTCGGATCGGCGCATTACAACCTGGGCAAGCTCGCGCTGATGCGCGGCGAACTGGCGAACGCGATCGCCGAGTACGCCGCGGATGAGGCGATCCAGGCGCGTCTCGGCCGGGCGGATCCAAAGGACGCGAATCGTCGGGACAGCCTGCTGACGGTGCAGGCGATGCTTGGCCGCACGCAGGCCATGGCGGGTGATGTGGCGGCCGGAACCGCGCATCTGCAAGGTGCGGTGGAAGCCGCTCGTGCCCTCGTCGCGCTCGATGCAAGCAATACCGACGCTCAGGAGCATGTCGCGCTGTTCTCCACGCACCTGGCCCGCCTGCGTCGCCTCGCCGGCGATGACGCGGCGGCGGGTAGCCTCGTGAGTGCGGCACTCCCTGTCTTCGCCATGCTGCACAAGCAGGATCCACGCAATGCCGCATGGCAACGCGAGTACGCCGAGGCGCGCACCGAAGCGTCGACCCAGGCATGGATTGCGGGTCGCGCCGTCGAGGCAGCCGCCTTCGCGCGTGATGCGCTCGCGGCGCTTGAGCCGCTGCATGCGTTACAGCCGGCTGACCGCGCCACGCTGCTGGCGACACTGGCCGCGCGCCTCGCCGCCGCGGATGCGGCACGAGACATGGCGGAGGCGCGCCGGCTGCGTGAAACAACACTACGCGATGCAGGCGGAGTGGCAAGCGGCGCCGCCGATCCGCGCCTGGTCGCCCTCCGTGTCGAAGCCTTGTTCGCGCTTGGCCGGCATGGCGAGGCCGAGCCCGCCATCCGCGCACTGTGGACCGCGGGATACCGCGATCCCGCGCTCGTGCAGCAGTTGCGCCGTGCGCACATCGATTACCCCGTCAACGAGGCCTTCCAGCGCGAGCTGGTGGCAGCGACGGGTGCAAGCCGGTAGCAGGGGCCGGGTGATCCACCACCGCAGTGGGAGAACGACATGGCCAACAACCGCAATGACGATGCGCCCGATGACGAACGCCAGGATTTCCGCGACAAGGCGCCGGAAGACGATGGTGACGCACAGGCGCAGGGGCTCGAAAGGCCTTCGCTGATCACCAAGAAACCGGGCATCAAGCCCTCATGATCCCACTGGTCATCGGTGTCACCAGCCATCGCGACATCGCGGCCAGCGATATTGAACAGGTCCGTGACAGGGTGCGGGCGTTCTTCGAACAGCTCCGGGATGAATTCCCGGGGCTGCCCCTGCTCGTGCTCTCCGCGCTGGCCGAAGGGGGTGACCAGCTCGTGGCCGAGGAGGCCCTCGCCGTGGGTGCGCGGCTGGTTGCGCCGCTGCCCCTGCCGCCCGACCTTTACGTCGATGATTTCGACGATGCGGGGGTGCACGCGACGTTCGAGTCCCTGCGCAAGCGGGCCGAGGTCGTGCTGCTGCCACGGCTCATGGAGATGCCCCGGCACATCGTCGGCTCGCCGGGCGCCGCGCGCGACCGGCAGTACGCGAAGGCCGGCGTGTATATCGCAAGCCACTGCCACGTACTGCTCGCGCTCTGGGATGGCAACGAGGCCAACGGTGTCGGTGGCACCGCGCAGATCGTGCATTACCACCTGACCGGCGCCCTGCCGGGGCCGACCCTTCGCCACCAGCATCTGCGTCACGTGCTGGCGGGCGGCGACGAGAGCCTGCTGTACCACATCGTCTGCCCGCGGGCCGGGGAAGCGGTGGCCGAGGGTTTGCAACCCATGGAGGCGGGCTGGCGCATCGCGGACGACATGACTTTCCAGCCGAGGCTTCCCCGCGATTTCCACGAGATGTTCGAACGCATGGCGGAGTTCAACGACGATGCGGCGCGCCACGCCGGCGAGATCGACGAAGCCCCACGCGAACTGCACGGCGGGCCCTGCGCGGCGACCGCCACGATCGAGAAGGTATTCCACGAGGCGGACTGGCTCGCGATCCATTTCCGCAAGCGCGTGGTCCTGGCGCTGCGCGCCACCTATACGGTGGCGGCGCTAATGGGCATCGCGTTTACCTTTTATGCGCACCTGCCCGGCAACAACTCGCTCATCTACGGGTTCCTGGGGCTGTTCGCCACCGGCGGCTTCGTCGCCATGCTGGCACGGCGGCGCGGCTGGCATCGCAAATACCTGGATTACCGGGCGCTGGCCGAGGGCCTGCGCATCCAGTCCTGCTGGCGTCGCGCAGGGATCGCCGCCAGCGCCGACCACGAGTTCGCGCACGACAACTTCCTGCAGAAGCAGAACATCGAGCTCGGCTGGATCCGTAACGTGATGCGCGCGGCCAGCCTGTATCCCTCCACCCACCCCGAGGAACCGGGCGAGGAAAGCCTGCGCGAGGTGATCGCGGAGTGGGTGGGTGAACCGGGGCGCTCGGGGCAACTGCATTATTACGAGCGCAAGACCGCCGAGAGGACCGGGTTGCACCACATCACGGAAACCGTCGGCCGGATCAGCCTGTGGGGCGGCATCGCCATCAGCGTGTTCCTCGCGCTGTTCGCCCTGCGCCTCGACGAGGAAACCAAGGTGACCCTGGTCACCCTGATGGCGATGCTCTCCATCGTCGCCGCGGTGCGCGAAGCCTATGCGTACCGCAAGGCCGATCGCGAGCTGATGCGACAGTACTGTTTCATGCAGCGCATCTTCTCCAGTGCCCGCTGCGCCCTGGATCGCACCGGCGACCCCGCGCAGCAACGCGCGATCCTGCACGCCCTCGGCGAGGCGGCCCTGACCGAGCATGCCGAGTGGACGCTCATGCAGCGCGAGCGCCAGGTCGAGCACAGCAAGCTCTGAAGGGCGGCAGGGGGCGCCCCGGCGGCCAGCCAGCCGCCCCTTCACGAACCACTTTGCGCGGCGCTCCGCGCGTGCCTATACTCGGCGCCAGCGCGGTTCGGGGAGAGCGGCGCCACAGGGGTTACAGGGAATGAACGACAATTTTTACGCCGCCCCGCAGGCGGAGCTCGAGCTTGCGCCTCCGCCGCTGAGGCAGAGCGTCGAATCCCGGAAGGCCGGGCGGGGCGTGCGGCTTGGCGCCGCCCTGATCGATGGCGCCGTCGTCGGCACCATCGTTTTTGTCGCCGTGATGTTCTTTGGCCTCAGCCGCGAGGCCGGCGCTGGCAAGTCAGTCCTGGTCGGCGGCTTCGTCGCCCTCGTGCTGATCCTGGCCTGGATCATCGTCAACATCGTGCTGCTGGCGCGCTACGGCCAGACCATTGGCAAGCGCGCCCTTGGCATCGCCATCGTGCGCAGCGACGGTGCGGCGTGCGAACTCTGGCGGATCCTTGTCCTGCGTATCTTCACGGTCCGGCTCATCGGCGTCGTGCCGATGGTCGGGCCACTTTTCTCGCTCGTCGACGTGCTCCTGATCTTTGGCCAGGAGCGCCGTTGCGTCCACGATTACATGGCCGACACGGTCGTCGTACACACCTGAAACCCACCACACAGGCAGACCAGGGAACATGGATAGCAACCCGTACGCGGCGCCCGTCGCCGACCTCGACGACCGTTTCGTCGACGCAAGAAAGCTTGAGCGCTCGAAGGCGACCCGTGGCCAGCGGCTTGGCGCAGCGATCCTCGATTCGATTTTCGGCGCGATGTGCCTCGCACCGTATACCTACTCCAAGCAGAACGGCGGCTCGGTGACGTCGACCGCCGCGGCGCTGTGCGGCATCCTCGTGATCGCGATCTGCATCACCAACCTCATCCTGCTCTACAACAATGGCCAGACGATCGGAAAGAAGATCGTGGGCACCAAGGTGGTCATGGCGGATGGCTCGCCGGCACCGCTGTGGCGCATCCTGCTGTTGCGCTGGCTGCCGGTGCAGATCGTCAGCATGATTCCCTTCGTGAACCTGGTGACCATCGTCGACGCCTGCTTCATCTTCGGCGCCGAGCGCCGCTGCCTCCATGACCTGATCGCGGGCACCATCGTCGTCGACGCCTGATGCTGGACACCGTACGCCAGATCGAGACCCCGGAAGGGGTCTCGCTCCAGTTGCACGCGGCCGGCGCCGTGCCGCGTGCGCACGCGTGGCTCATTGATTTCGGACTGCGTGCCGTCGTCGCCTTCTTCCTGCTCGTGATCCTCGGCATGCTCGGCCAGGCAGGCCTCGGCCTGGGCATGCTCGTGCTCTTCATCGCCTACTGGGTGTACGGCGTGGTGCTCGAGGTCTGGTGGGATGGGCAGACGATCGGCAAACGCGTGATCGGCCTCCGCGTGGTGAACGCCGACGGTACCCCCGTGACCCTGCTTCCCTCGGTCGTGCGCAACCTCCTGCGGACCGTGGATGGGCTGCCGGGCGTTTACGGCATCGGGCTGGTCAGTTGCCTCATGGATCCGCATGGGCGCCGTATTGGCGACATCGTCGCCGGCACCATGGTTGTGCATGTCATGAAACGCCGCGCCGCGGGGCAGGTGCCCAACGAGGCCGCGGAGCCGCCGCCGGTGCCGCTGCACCGTGACGAGCAGGAGGCGATCGTCGCCTTCGCCGAGCGTGCCCGCGGACTGAACGAGGCCCGCCAGCGTGAACTGGGTGACCTGCTCGAGCCGCTGACCGGTCGCATGGGCAATGCCGGCCTGCGCAAGCTCGTGGCGCACGCCAACTGGTTGCTGGGGCGGACATGAAGCAGGAACGGTTCGTCGCCCTGCACGAGGCTGCGTGGATGGAGGTGGAGACCTGGATGCGCGGTACCGGGCGCAAGGCCTGGTCGTCAGCCCTGGCCGAGCAGGGCCTCGATTTCCCCGCGCAGTACCGGCGCATCTGCCAGCACCTCGCGCTGGCCAGGGCGCGCGGCTATAGCCATGACGTGATCGACCGGCTGCAGCGGATGGTGGACCACGGCCACCAGGTGCTTTACCGACCGCCCGCGCCGCGTTGGCACCGCGTCGGCGAATTCATCGTCGCGGGCTTCCCGCGGCTGGTCCGTCGCGAATGGAAGGCGATGCTCATCGCCACGGCCCTGCTGTACCTGCCGACGATCGCGTGCCTCCTGTTGATCCACTTCCGCCCGGACGTCGCCGGGATGATCTTCAGCGGCCACAAGCTCGATGAATTCGAGCAGATGTATAACCCCGCGCGCGCGAAGATCGGCCGAACCAGCGGCACCGACGTCGCGATGTTCGGCTTCTATGTCCTGAACAACGTGAGCATCGCATTCCGCACCTTCGCCGCCGGGCTGTTCTTCGGCGTCGGTGCGATCTACGTGCTCGTCGTGAACGGCATTCTTTTCGGGGGTATTGCCGGGCATCTCGACGCGATCGGCTATGGCGGCCCGTTCTGGCGCTTCGTCGTCGCCCATTCGGCGTTCGAACTCACCGCCATCGTGATCGCGGGCGGGGCAGGCCTGCGCCTGGGGTACACGCTGCTGGCACCCGGGCGCCTGCGCCGTGGCGATGCCCTGCGCCAGGCGGGATCGACGGGTGCGCAGCTGGTGCTCGGCGCGTTCGTCATGCTGGTGATCGCGGCGTTCATCGAGGCGTTCTGGTCATCGGTGGCGGCATTCCCCGATAGCCTGAAATTCGGCAGCGCCGCCGTGTTGTGGACGCTGGTGGCCGCCTGGCTCTGGCTGGGTGGCCGCGGGAGGCGCCGTGGAGATTGAGCGCATCGCCGTGGTGCTGCGCTTGCGCAGCGCCCGTGAATCGATGGACCTGGGCGCGGCGATGCTGCGCCGTCACGCGCGTCCCATTTTCACCGCGTGGTTCATGGCCACGCTGCCCGTGCTCGCCATCGCGATCGCCCTGGAGATCTGGCTCGACCGGCCGTGGCTATCGCTGTTGCTGCTGTGGTGGCTAAAGCCATTCTTCGCGCGCATCCCGTTGTTCGTCGTGTCGCGCGCCGTATTCGCCGAGGCGCCCGGCTGGCGCGAGGCGCTGCGCAGCACCGTAGGCTGGGGCCTGAAGGGCGTACTGCCCTGGCTCACCTTCCGCCGGTTCGATCCGCGGCGCTGTGTCTTCCAGCCGGTGTTCTATCTCGAGGGCCTGAGCGGGCAGGAGCGCGCGCGCCGCTGGCGCGTCTTCGGCCGTGGCGTGGATGGCCCGGGCACCTCGCTCACCTTTACCTGCCTGATCTTCGAGCTCGTGGTGATGCTGAGCGTGCTGCTGTTCGTGCCGGTGTTCGTGCCCACCGAACTCTGGGAGTCGTACTGGCTACAGGGCTGGTTCCTGAAAAGCATGCCGTACGCGCTCGCGATGCCGCTCATCGTCGGTGCTTACCTTGGCATGTCGCTCGCCGAGCCGCTGTGCACCACCGGCGGTTTCGCCCTATACCTCGGGCGTCGCACCGAGCTCGAAGCGTGGGACCTTGACCTGGCTTTCCAGCGGTTGCGTAACCGCCTGGTGGCGGCAGGCGCCACCATGGTGATCTTCGTCGCCGCGTGCTTCGCCATCCAGCCCGCCCACGCCGCGGATGATGCCCAGGCTGCGATGGCGAAGAGCCGGACGACCGTCCACCTGGATGCAGCGTTCAAGGCGCCGCAGCCGGGGACGGACGAACGCCTGGATCGCATTTCGGCTGCGGTCCTTGCCGACCCGTTGCTCGGCGGCACGGCCCATGAAACGCGCTGGGCACTGAAGCATCCCCTCCAGCCGAAGCCGCCACCGAAGGACGTGCCCCTGCGTGAATTCAACATGGCCGGAGCCGCGGTGACGCTCAAGGTGATCCTGCTGGCGTTGCTGGTCGGAGCCCTGGCATGGCTCGCGTGGTTCGCCGTGCGCCGCTGGCCGTCGCGCGGGCAGGGCCGCACGGCAGCACCGGAGGCACCGCGCAACGCGGTGACGGAAACGACCCTGGACGAAGCACCCGTGCCGCGGGGTTTTGGCGATGAGGTCGGTTCGCTGTGGCTGAAGGGCGCGCGGCGCGAAGCCCTTGCGCTGCTGTACCGCGGCACCGTGGAGCGCGTCTCCGCGCGGCTGGATGAGCCCGTGATGCCCGATGCGACCGAGGCGGACGCGATCGCCGGTGCGCGCCGGCTCGACGACGACGAAGCGAGCCGCCGCGCCATTCGCATCGTGCGCACCTGGCAGTACGCCGCCTACGCCGACCGCTTTCCGGCTGATGAAGACCTGCACGCGATGCTCCGCGGCTGGCCGGTGGAGCGCGCATGACCCACGGCAAATGGACGCTTGTCGTACTGGCGGCGGTGCTGGCCTGCCTCGCCGGGTTCTTTGCGTTGTACGAACGCAAGGATGTCGAGGTCGACGTACCGCCGAGCGGCAAGGCCGCGACCGATCACTTCTATGCGCTGGAGCGCGTGATGCAGCGCATGGGCGTGGCAACGCACGCGCTGGGTTACATCCCGGTGGAGGATGAGTCGCTGGCGGTGCTTGGCGTCAACCCGGCGAACCTGGACCGGAACGACGCTGAAAACCTGCTGGACTTCGTAAGCGATGGGGGCACGCTGGTGTTGCCCACCGGTTCCCCCGCCGTGACCGAGCGCGCCAGTTTCTGGAAAAGCGTCACCGAAGATACGGGGCTTAAAACCAGTGGCTACGGTTGCCTTTCCATCGAAGGCAAGCCCGGCGAGAAAGCGTATAGCTGGTGCGGCCCTCGCATGAAAATGACGCCGGCCGTTCGAGTCGATGGCATCGGAGACGCCACCGGCGACTTGCTGGCGACCGTGCGATATGGCGACGGCAAGATCATCCTCGTACCGTCGCTGGCTCCCTTCGTGGATCGCGGCCTCGAGGATCCGGTCGCACGCCGGCTGGTCGCGCGCTTGCTCAACGCCGACGATACCCGCCAGTCGATCGCGCTGGTTTACCGCGTGGAAGGTGCCCGCATCTGGAGCCTCCTGTTCACGAAGGGATGGGCGGCCATGCTGGCATTCGCGATCCTGCTCGCGGCATGGGCCGTCTCCCAGGCCTCGCGGCTGGGTCCCGTGCGCGACGCACCGCGCGCGGACCGTCGCGCGCTGGTCGAACACGTGCAGGCGGCCGGCGAGTTCCTGTATGGCCGCGACCGCGGCCGCGGATTGCATGCCCGCGTGTGCGTTGGCGTGCTTGCCCGCGCACGACGGCTCGATCCCGGTACCGACGGGCTGGAGGGCGAGTTGCTCTACGCCCGCCTGGCCGAACGATTCGACGAGGCACCCGCGGACATCGCGCGGGCTTTCCGGCCTCCCGCCGATGCCAACGCGTTCCGCGAAAGCATCGCCATCCTGTCCCGATTGCGGAGACACCCATGAACACGCCTGTCGACACCCCGCGCGCCGAGGCGACGCCGATCACGTTCACACCCGAGCAGGTGGCCGCGCGCATCGCCGCGTTGCGCACCCAGGTGGGGCATGCCTTCATCGGCCAGCCGGAGGTTTTCGAGCAGGTGCTGCTGGCCTTGCTGGCCGCGGGCCATGTGTTGATCGAAGGCGTCCCCGGGCTGGGCAAGACCCTGCTGGTGCGCGCGCTGGCCAGCGCGGTCGGCTGCACGTTCGGCCGCGTGCAATTCACGCCGGACCTCATGCCCTCCGACGTGACCGGCCATGCCATCTATGACATGAAGGCCGAACGTTTCCAGATCCGCCGCGGCCCCGTCTTCGCGAACCTGCTGCTGGCCGACGAAATCAACCGCGCGCCCGCGAAGACCCAGGCCGCGTTGCTGGAATCGATGCAGGAAAACCAGGTGACCATCGAAGGCCGCCGTTTCCCGCTCCCGCAGCCGTTCATGGTGGTGGCGACGCAGAACCCGATCGAGCAGGAAGGCACGTACGCACTGCCGGAAGCCCAGCTGGATCGCTTCCTCGTGAAGGTGCAGATCGACTACCCGGGGCTCGCCGATGAAACCCGCATGGTCGCCGAGGTGCTTGGTGGCCAGGTGGCGGCGGATCTCGATGTGTCGCGCGTCACCGCGGTGATGAACGAGGCGGAGCTGATCGCCGTGCAGCGCATGGTCGCCAGCCTGCGCGTGGACCATGAAGTGATCGACTACGCGGTACGCATCGCGCGGGCGACCCGCGAATGGCCGGGTGTGATGACCGGTGCCGGCCCGCGTGGCGGCCTTGCCCTGATCCGCCTGGCGCGTGCCGCGGCCCTTCTCGAGGGTCGCGACTTCGTCACGCCGGACGACGTGCGCGGCGTGGCGATCCCCGCGCTTCGCCACCGGCTGGTGCTCGCGCCGGAAGCGTTGATCGATGGCCAGCGCGTGGAAGATATCCTCAAGGGCCTGCTGCATAAAGTGGCCGCACCGCGTCGATGATGCGTCCGGCTCTGCCCCTGATGTGCCTGCTGGCCGCGTGGTCGGGCGTTGGCTTGCTCGTGGCGTTCGAGATGCTGCCGCTGCTGGCATGGCTGGTTGCGGGCGCCGCCGTCGCGGTCGTCGCGGCAGTCGACGCAGGGCTTGCGCGTCGGGAGCCGGCACCGGTGCTACGCCGCGACATGGACGCCGTGCTGCCCCTTGGCGAGCGCGCGGGCATCACCCTGCGCCTGCGCCATACGGGACGGCGGCAGAAGACCCTGCGCGTGCACGATATGCACCCGGGCGGCTGGCGTGTCGAGGGCCTGCCGCGCGACGTCACCCTGACGGCCGCGCGCGAACTGGCGTTCGACTACCACGCCTGGCCGGCGGCCCGCGGCCGGTTCGCGTTTGCCGGCTGCCAGGTGGATCTCGCTTCGCCGTGGCGCATGTGGCGCTCCCGCCGCACGCTGGATGCTCCCGGCGAGGTACGCGTGTTTCCCAACTACGCGCCGCTCGCGCGCATGGCGGGGCTGAGCGTCGAGCTCGCGTCGCGCTCGGTCGGCGCGCGATTGCAGCGCCGGCGCGGCGAGGGCACCGAGTTCCAGGAGCTCCGCGACTACCGCGTGGGCGATAGCCTGCGTAAGGTCGACTGGAAAGCCACCGTGCGCAGCGGCCGGCTGATGTCGCGCCAGTACCGCGACGAGAGCCACCAGCAGGTGGTGCTGATGCTTGATTGCGGACGGCGCATGCTGGCCGAGGATGACGGTGTCGGTCACTTCGACCAGGTGTTGAATGCCTCGCTGGCGCTTGCGTACATCGCGCTACGCCAGGGCGACAGCGTGGGGCTGCTGGCCTGCACGGGCCAGGCCACCCGCTGGCTGGCGCCGCAGCAGGGCGCCGGCGGCATGGACATGGTGCTGGGCGCGGGTTACGACCTGCACGCGGAGCCGATCGCGACGGATTACCTGCATGCCGCCAGCGAATTGCAGACCCGGCAGCGGCGCCGGGCACTCGTCGTGCTCGTCACCAATGTTCGCGACGAGGACGACGAGGAACTGCGCGCGGCGGTGAAGATGATGTCGCGCCGCCACCTCGTGCTGGTGGTGAGCCTGCGCGAGCTGGCGCTCGACCGCGCCGCCGCCGGCGACACCGACAGCCTGGAGGCCGCGATCCGCACCGCCGGCGCGTTGCGCTACCTCGACCAGCGCGATGCCGTGCACGCCCGCCTGCGCCGCGAAGGCATCGCCACGCTCGATGTCCTCGCCAGCGAGCTGTCGGGACGCCTCGTGGAGCGCTATCTCGCGATCAAGCGGGCAGGGCGCCTGTAAGCCGCTTCACCCGGTTTTTCCCCGATGCGTGGCATCGTTTGCCTTCGATCACCGGAGGGCCACGACCATGACTTCCCCGTTCAAGATAGGCGACCACGTGCGCTGGAATTCCGAAGTGGGCTACGTCACCGGGCGGATCATCAAGGTCCACACGCGCGATTTCGAATTCATGGGCCACACCCGTCGTGCGACGGCCGAGGAGCCCCAGTACGAGGTGCAGAGCGACAAGACCGACCATATCGCCGCCCACAAGGGCACGGCGATGAAGCACGTGCGTTGATTGCGTGGCAGCGCTTCCGCTCTACTCGATAGGCCATTCGAATCGCGAGCTGGGCGCGTTCATCGCCGCACTCACCGACTCCAACATCGAGTGCCTGGTGGACGTGCGGGCCTTCCCGCGTTCGCGGACGAACCCCCAGTTCAACTTCGATGTGCTGCCCGACGCGCTGGCCCGGGCGGGTATCGGCTATCTCCACCTCCCCGGCCTGGCCGGGCGCAGGCCGAAATCGACAACGGTGGATCCCGCGGTGAACGGCTACTGGAAGGTCGCCGGCTTCCACAACTACGCGGACTACGCGCTGACCGAAGGTTTCCAGGCGCCGTTCCGCGAACTCTTGCGAACGAGCGCGGAACGCCGCGCGGCCATGATGTGCGCCGAGGTGCTGTGGTGGCGCTGCCACCGGCGCATCATCACGGACTACGCCTTGGCGGCCGGGCGGGAGGTCATTCACATCTTCGAGGCCGGGCACCTGGAACCGGCCCGGCTCAATGAGGGGGCGCGGGTGGATGACGACCGTACCGTGACCTACCCAAGGGACCCCGACAAGGCTCCCCAGGCCCAGGTTGGCGCATAACCGGCATGATTACCCGGTTCCCTACCGAAAACGTGTGTCCTGTCGCATGATGAGGCACCGCTTCCTCATCCTGCGTGCCATTCGCCATGACCGAGACAGTTGAACGCGCCGCTGCCGGGCGCGCTGGGAGCATCGCCTGCGTGGGGATGGGCATCACCCTGGGCTCTCACCTGACGCCGCTCGCGCGGAACCACATCGAGACCGCGGACGTGGTGTTTGCCGCGCTCTCCGATCATGTCGCGGAGCTCTGGCTGCAGCGTCTGAATCCCGCGGTCATCACGTTGCAGCCTTACTACCGGCCTGGCAAGTCGCGGATGAAGACCTATCGAGAATGGGTCGACGTGATGATGGCCGAGGTGCGTGCGGGGAAACGGGTATGCGCGGTGTTCTATGGGCACCCCGGCATCTTTGCGTGGTCGCCGCACCGGGTGGTCGAACTGGCGCGCGAGGAAGGCTTTCGCGCCTTCATGGAACCTGGCATCTCGGCGGAGGATTGCCTCTATGCGGACCTTGGTATCGATCCGGGCCGCTTTGGCTGCCAGCACCTGGAGGCGAGCCAGCCGCTGTTCTTCGAAAGGCGGCTGGACACCACGAGCCATGTGATCCTCTGGCAACTCGGCGTCGTGGGCGATCGTTCGCTGGGCCGTTTCCGCACGCCGGATGCGTATCGCGAGCTGCTCGTGGAGCGTTTGCTCGAGGACTATCCCGCCGACCACCCGATCGTGGTTTATCGGGCGCCGGTGCTCCCCATCCAGGGCCCGCATATCCAGCGCATGGTATTGCGGGACTTCCCGTCGGCTGAGTTCATCGGCCAGGAAACGCTGGTGCTCCCGCCCGTGCATGCACTGCGGCCAAACCTGGCGATGCGCGCGCGCCTGGATGCGCTCGACGCGATCTACGGCACCGGCGCGGAGCCAGTCGTGCCCGCATGACGACCTAAAGAATCCGGACGGCCCGCCGCTAACGCAGCATGCAGGCCCGTTCGCGCGCAGCATGAACGCCACACACGGGGGAATGACGTGCACGATACCGTTGAACTACTGGAAGCCATCGGCCGCGATGCGAGCCTGCGGCATGCCTCGCCCGAGGCACTCGCGAGTGCGCTTGACGCGGCCGGAGCATCGCCTGGCGTGCGCGAACTGGCGGCCACGGGCAACGACGCGGCGCTGACCGCGGAACTGGGCCTCGTGAAGCTGCACGGTGAGCACATGAGCCAGACCGGCGGCCATGAAGGCGACGGTGACGACCACGACCCCGCGCACCACCCGGATCACGACGACGAGGGCGACGAGGACGGAACCGCCTCCGACGACGACCTGGACGCACCCTCGCCCTGAGGCCATGGTGGGCATCGTTCCAGGCGGCATGTCACGCTTTCGGTACCGGATTGCCTTCGCGGGCCTGGTGCTGGGCGTGGCGCTGGCGGCACATGCCGCCTCCGTCCCGCTGCCGCCCCCAGGGCAGGGGAGGATGGCGCAGGTTGACGCCATCCGCACGAAGGATCACGCGCGCTTTACCGAGCTTCTCGCAGCACTCCATACCGATGTGGCGGATCTGGATGCCGGCGAAAAGCGGTACCTGCGCTACCTCGATGGTTGGGAAGCCAATTACGAGGGTCGCTACCCGGAAGCCGAAGCCGCCTTCCGCGCGGTCATGTCGGAATCGGACGACGACGCGCTGGGCGTGCGCGCGACCGCGATGCTGATGAACAACCTGACCAGCCGGGGCAAGTACGCCGAGGCCTATGCGATGGCCCCGCAGGCCGCCGAGACACTGGAGACGGTTTCCGACCCCGAGGCGAAATTCTCGCTCCTGGCCAACCTGGCACAGATGCTGACGTTCGCGGGGGAGCCGGCGATGGGCCTCAAGTACGCGAACATGATGATCGAGGCCACGCCGGTGGGGCGGTCGCCTTGCCAGGCGCTGGTGCAGAAGGTCACGGCACTGGAAGGTGCGCGGCAGCTCACGGCGGACAGCCCGGAATTGCAGACGACCATCGACGCCTGCACGGCGGACAGGCAGCCGATCTTTGCCAACACGGCGGCATTGATCCGGGTGGATCGGCTTATCGCCGACCGCAAGGGCGGGCAGGCGCTGGCCGCCCTCCAGGCCATCGCGCCTGCCATCGAGGCGAGCGGGTATTTTCCGCATCTCATCGACCTTGCCAGCCAGCGGGCACAGATCTACGAGCTGCTCGGCAACGTCGACGAGGCACGCAAGGCGGCGAACGAAACGGTATCGCTGAATCATCCCGGCGATATCAACGAGGCGCTGCGTATTGCGTATCGCGTGCTCTACGGTATTGAGAAGGCGCAGGGGAACACGGCCAGGGCACTCGAATACTACGAGGACTATGTTGTCCAGGACCAGGGATACCTGCGTGATGCCAACGTCCGCAACGCGGCTTACGAGGCCGCGAGCCAGCACTTCCGCGCGGAAAAGCTCGAAAGCGAAGGCCTGAGCAAGGAAAACCGGATCCTTCGGCTGCAGCAGGCCCTCGACGCCAATGCCGTCGAAACGAGCCGGCTTTACATCGCCATGCTGGCCCTCGTTCTCCTTTCCATCCTGTTCTGGACGGTCCGCATCAAGCGCTCGCAGCTCCGCTTCAAGTGGCTTTCGTCCCGCGACAGCCTGACCGCCGTATATAACCACCAGACGTTCATGGCGGAGTCCGACCTGGCTCTCAAGGGCCTTGAAAGGCGCGCGGGCGACGCGTGTCTTGTGTTCCTCGACCTCGACCATTTCAAGCAGGTCAATGACACGCACGGTCACGCCGTTGGCGATGCCGTACTCAGGCATTGCGTGGCGATCTGCAAGGGCGTGTTGCGCAAGGATGACCTGCTTGGCCGGCTAGGCGGCGAAGAGTTCGCGATGCTGTTGCTGGACGCGCCGCGACTGCAGGGTGGCGTGGTCGCGGAGCGCCTGCGCACCGCGCTCTCGGCATCGCCCCTCGTAGTGGAGGGGGCCGTCGTATCGGTGACCGCCAGCATCGGTGTCGCATGCGTGGATACGGCGGGATACGACCTGCAGCGCATGTGCCGCGCCGCGGACGCGGCGCTCTATGTCGCCAAGCACGAGGGGCGCGATCGGGTGGTCATGGATGGCCGTACCCCCGTGACCCCGGCCTATCCGGCGATGGGCACGAACCCGCGCCGTGCCTGACGCGGGTTCGTGCCCATGCCGACGCATCAGGGCCCTTCGAAGGCCCGGATCGTTGCCTCGTTGATCGCCTTCACCTTCGCTTCGTCCACCTTCTCGACCTTGCGGTCATACGTGTACAGGCCGTTGTGCTCGCCTTCCACGTCGGTGATCTGGGTGTAGACGCTGCCGGACATGCCGACGGCCGGGCCCTTGTCGCGCAGCACGGCCGTATTCGCGACGTAACCGGCGTTCAGCGCGGCGGCGTCCTTTACGTCGCCATACGGATTGATCGCCGTGTTCGGCCACATGTGGCCCGCGACGCCCAGCGTCAGGCCGCCATGCTCGCCATCCATCGATGCGCGCTTCGCATCCGGCGCCGGCAGGCCCGGGCCCTGGTAGTCGTGTACATCGATGATGTCGCCGGCGTGCACATCGCCCTTCGTATCGCAGCAGTTGTAGCCGCTGCGTGCGTTGACCAGGCGGGTGGGATCGAGCTTCTTGATCTGCGTCGCCAGTTCGCCTGCGGCGGGGATGCTCCACTGGCCCCAGCCTTCGTTGAACGGGATCCAGCCGATGATCGAGGTCTCGCCCTTGAGCTGGGTGACGATGGCCGTGACGTCCTTCTTGAAGCGCGCCTTGTCGGCATCGCTGAGCTTGTCGTTGTGGCCGTTCGGCATGGCCGGCATGTCTTGCCATACCATCAGGCCGATGCGGTCGGCCCAGTAGTACCAGCGCGCCGGTTCGACCTTGATGTGCTTGCGGATCGTGTTGAAGCCGAAGTCCTTCGTCTTCTGGATATCGAACTTCAGCGCTTCGTCGGTCGGGGCGGTATGGATGCCATCCGGCCAGTAGCCCTGGTCCAGCGTGGCCAGCAGGAAGGTCGGCTTCCCGTTGAGCACGATGCGGTTCTTGCCGCCCACGTTCTTGATGCCGATGGTGCGGAGGCCGGCGTAACTGGTGACCTCATCGTTCTTGCCGCCCTGGGCCAGGGTGGCCTTGAACGTGTACAGGAACGGATCGGTGGGGCTCCACAGGTGCGGGTCCTTGATGGCGACGTGCAGCGGCTTGCCAGCCGGCCCGGTCGCTTCACCCACGGCCTTGTCGCCCTCGTAGGCGGTGATGTGCAGCGTGGCACCGGCGGAGTTTCCATCGACCTTCGCGTTGGCCGTGAAGCCGTCCAGCGTGGTGTCCGAGGTAAAGGTCAACTGGCCGAGGCTCGCCGCGGGCACGGGCTCGAGCCACACCGACTGCCAGATGCCCGAGGCCGGCGTGTAGAAGATCCCTTCGGGCTTCAACCGCTGCTTGCCGACCATGACGTTCTCGCCATCGACGGGTGCATGCACGGCGACAACGATTTCCTGCGGGCCATTCGGGCGCAGCGCCGCGGTGATGTCGGCGCTGAACGAGGTATAGCCGTCCGTATGCTTCGCTACCTGCTTACCGTTCACGTACACGGTGGCCTCCTGCGCCACGGCGCCGAAGTTCAGGCGGACGTGCTGGCCGTTGGCCGTGAAGTCCGCGGGGATCTCCACGGTGCGGCGGTAGAGCATGTGATCGGAATGCTTCTGCACCCCGGAGAGCACCGACTCGATCGGGTAAGGCACGAGCACCTTTTCCTTGAGCGCCTCGCCGAAATGCGGCGCGGCGGCATTCTCCGTCGCGGCGTATTCCCACAGGCCGTTGAGGCTGAGCCATGTCGGCTTGTCGAGCGAAGGGCGTGCGAGCTGCGGACGCGGGTATTCCGGCAGGGCGTGGGTTGGCGAAACGTCGCCGGTCCAGGGCGTCGCGAGCGGGGCGGTCTTGCCGTTCCATACGCCGTCCGCGGCCGAGGCGGCCATGGCCGGGGAGGCCAGGGCGATGGCGAGGGCGATGGCCAGGTAGGGGCGGGTGCGGGGCAGGTTGTGGTGCAACTTCATTTACGGTCCTTTGTGACGGTGTCGCGGCGTGTATCGCGCGCAAGCGCGCACCCACAGGGGGCGCGCTTAGGGGTGGGGCGCGGCTTCAGGGGGCGTGCGACATGGAGGGCGGGGCGTCCTGCGGTGCGGTGCCCCAGGTCTTGCTGGGTTCGGGGCCCATGGTCAGCACCAGCGTGGCACCGTTGACGATGTCCGCATGGCTGAACCAGGGCTTCGTCCAGGGCTTGCCGTTGAGCGTGGCCGACTGGATGTACATGTTCTTCGCGGAGTTGTTCTTCGCGACGATCTCGAACAGCTTGCCGTTGCCAAGGCGCAGGCGCACGTGGTCGAAGATCGGGCTGCCGATGATGTAATCCGGCGTGGATGGATCCACCGGGTAGAAGCCCATGGCGCTCAGCACGTACCACGACGAGGTGGAACCCTGGTCGTCCATGCCCGGGTAGCCATAGCCCGTGGCATCGCTGCCGTACAGCTCGGCCAGGATCCGGCGGGTCAGCGCCTGGGTCTTCCAGGGCTGGCCGCTCCATGCGTACAGGTAGGCCGCCTGCTGGTCAGGCTGGTTGCCCTGCACGTACTGGCCGATGAGGCCCGTGCAGTCGCGGCAGATGCCCTTCGCGGTGTACGGCGTGGAGAAGAACGCATCGAGCTTGGCGTTGAACTTGTCGCGGCCACCGAGCAGGTCCATGAGACCCTGCACGTCGTGCGGTACCAGCCACAGGGTGGACCAGCCAGAACCTTCCTTCATCATGAAGTTGTAGTACGGCTCACCCGGATCGAACGGCGAGATCCACTTGCCATCCGCCGTGCGGCCGCGCATGAAGCCGACCGAGGGATCGAACACGTTACGATAGTTGGCGGCGCGCTTCTCGAACATGGCGGCGTCATCGGCCTTGCCGAGGCGGCGGGCGAAGTCGGCCAGCGCGTGGTCATCCCATGCGTATTCGAGGGTGGTAGCGACGCCGGCCTTGCCACCGGCGTACGGCGGGCTCGGGTTGCCATCCGGGATGATGTCCGAGATCCAGCCCTGCTTGTCGTACTCGGCGAGGTAGCCGCGCGGACCCTTCGGATCCGTGGCGTTCTTGCGCAGGTATTCGTAGGCGGCGTTGTAATCGAAATCGATGCCGCGCTGCCATGCACCGTCGTAGAGGAACACGGCATGGTCACCGTGGAACGA
The DNA here is from genome assembly GCF_055584245.1 of Luteibacter sp. NPDC104163. Lineage (NCBI taxonomy): Bacteria > Pseudomonadati > Pseudomonadota > Gammaproteobacteria > Lysobacterales > Rhodanobacteraceae > Luteibacter > Luteibacter sp. NPDC104163. The sequence continues at coordinate 29,914 of NZ_JBVJMK010000003.1, read as the reverse complement.
GGTGTTCATGTAGCCGCGTTCGCGGGCGCGGTCCAGCTCGGAGCGCATGATGTCCTGCACCACGGTCGGCTGCATCAGCATGAGCAGGGCGATCTGGTTGCGGCCGGTATCCCAGTAAGGCACCGGGCCGTACTGGTCGTAATCGGCGATCTTGTCGTTGCCTTGCGTGTCCGTGTAGTGCTCACCCTTGCGGGCGATCATGCGCGGGCTGGCGAACGAGTGGTACAGGGTGGAGTAGAACAGCATGCGCTGCTTCGGCGTACCGCCGGTCACCTGCACGCGATCGAACAGCTCGGCCCACTTCGCGCGCGCCTTCTCGTGCACGCGGTCGAAATCGGCATCTCTATCCTGTGCCTTCAGCCGCTGCTCGGCTTCCGCCGCGCTGTGGCCATGGGCGATGCGCACCACCACCTGGTCACCCTTCTTCGTATCGAAGCCGAGGTAGGCGCCGGCGTAGTCACCGGAGATCTTGCGGCGGCCGGCCTGGACATCCTCGCGGCCGAGGCCTTCGCCCTTCTCGTTGATCTCAGCGTGGAACGTGCCGAACCGCGTGAACGGGCGGGAGAATTCAGCGATGAAGAACGGGCCATCCGTGTCGCGGTCACGGCGGCCTGCCGTGGCCGAGCCGCGCACCGTGTGGTCATCGACCACTTCGATATCGCCGCCGGCCTTGCGCAGGTTGATGACCACGTTGGAGCGGTGGCTATCGGGGAAGGTGAAACGCATCAGGCTGGTCCACTGCGTCGCCGTCAGTTCGGCGCGCGTGTGGAACGTGGCGAGGTCCACGGCGTAGTAGCCGGGCGAGGCCTTTTCGCTGGCCTTGTCGTAATACGACATGGCGTAATCCGGCGGAACGGTCCAGTCGCCGACCACCGGCATGACGATGGGCGCGCCGCGCGCGCCATAGGTCGAGCCGCCGCCACTGAAGCCGAGCATGGTCGGGCGGCGGTAGTCGTACGCGACCGGTACGCCGGTGGCGAAGCCGAGGTCGGCGTTGATGTTGACGGGCGCGGCTTCGGTCGCGCTCTGCGGCAGGCTGGCGCCGGGCGTCGTCATGCCAGTGTAGGTCGGCTCGCCAGGAGGCGGGGCGTTGCCGAGGAGTGCCTGGTCATCGAGCGGCGCGGTGCCCACGAGGGGGTTGGCGAGATCGACCGATGACATGGAAGAAGAGTTGGGCTTTGCGTCTTTCGCCGGGCCGGCGAAGGCAGTGCCGAGGGTGAGCGTCGCGAGCGCGAGGACAAGGGCACGACGGGGCTGGCGTGCCAGGAGCATGGTCATAAGGGTTTCCTTCGACGGAGCGGGGATTCATCCGTTCAAACGAAGACGGGGCCGGGCGATGTGCCCGGCCCCGTCCATTTTCTTACTTGTCGCTTTCACCACCGAACTTGTACGTCACGCCCACGTAGTACTGGCGGCCCGGGTAGAGCAGCTGGACCAGACGTGCGCGCGTGTCGCCACCCAGGTAGGTGTGCGGCGTCGCCTTGTTGAAGTTGATGACCGACGCCGTGACCATGAAGTGCTTGTTGAACTCATAGTCGCCGTTCAGGTCGATCTGGTGGTACGGCTGCGCATACACCGGCAGGCCCGAGGCCAGGCCGGTCATGGTGCGGCCGGTCCAGTTGTCGCTGGCGCGGAGCAGCAGGCCGTGCTTTTCATAGAACAGCGAGACGTTGGCGGCGTACTTCGCGCTACCGATCAGCTCGGCGTTGCCGACCTGGGTATCACCCAGCGAGACCGCGGTTTCGTTCGTCTTGTTGAGCGTGTAGTTGACGATGGCGCCGAAGCCCGACTCGAAGCTGTGCTGCGCGTAGATTTCCACGCCCTTCGACGTACCGGAGCGGCCGTTGGCATTGGTGCTGTACTGCAGGAAGTTCGTCGCGGTGCCGCCCACGTCAACGTTGATGTTGTTGACGGTGACCGGGACGACGAAGTTCTTCACCTTCTTCTTGAAGAAGTCGATGCCGACGACGCCCTTGGTCGCGTAGTACCACTCGCCGGCCAGGTCGAACTGGGTGGCCGTGAACGGCTTCAGGTCGGCGTTGGCACCCGAACCGTACCAGCCCGGCAGCGGTGCGCCGAACTGCTTGCGGTCGTTGTAGTACTCCTGGGTGTTGTTGGTCAGCTGGCCCAGCTGGGCAAGGTCGGTGTAGTTCGCGCGAGCCATCGCCTGCGAGCCGGCGGCACGGAGGACGAAGTCTTCGGCGAACGTCCAGGCGACGTTGAAGCTCGGCAGGAACTTGTTGTAACGCTTCTTGGTCGACGAGTTGGTGAAGTCCTCGATGACCGACACTTCGCGCGGCAGGTACTGGAAGTCACCCGGGGCGCACGCACCGCCACCCGCATTCACGCCCGAGGCCGGGCAGATGAGGATGTTGCCCGCCGGGTCGTGGTAGTACACGGCGTTGTTGGTGGTGACCTGGTTGGCGACCGTGAGGTCCTGCTTCGTGGTGACGAAGCGCACGCCGACGTTACCGCGGACGCTGCCCGTATCGAAGTTCGCCTGCACGTAGGCAGCAGCGATCTTTTCACCGATGGACGACTTGTTCTGCGGCTTGTTGTACAGCGTGCGGTCGTACGTCTGGTTCAGGTAGTTGTAGTACGCCGGGAAGTTGATCGCCGGGAAGATGTCATCGCCATAGGCGTGGTTCACCCCGTTGAGGTATTCCGACTGCAGGAAGCCGGCCGGCAGCTGGCCCGCGTTTGGATCGCAGGTCTGGAATTGCAGCTGGGTGCCCTTGCAGTACCAGCGCACCTCGTTGCTCTGTTGTTCGGCGTTGGCGTCGCTGTACTTGCCACCGAACTGGATCGACTGCAGCCAACTGGAATCCAGCGACCAGGTGAAGTCGGCCTGGGCGAAGTTCTGCGAGTTGGTCGTGTTGACCATGTTCGAACCGGTGGAGCCCAGGTCGACCTGGCCGGCACCGTTGAGCATGTTGTTCAGCACGTCCTGCTCGGCGCTGATGCCCGGCTTGCTGCTCACATCGCTGCCGGACGTGGTCCACGAGGCACCGTTGCTGCCGTTCACCCACTGGCCGTTCACGAAGTTACGCGGCTTGGCGGCCATGCCCAGTTCGATCGACGGGCCGCCCTTGGCCCAGGTGCGGCCGAAGTTGAACGAACCGCTGAGCGAACCGCCGTTGTCCCACTCGCCTTCCAGGTTAAGGGTCTGCGAGGTGGCCTTCTCGACGGAGTAGTTGCCGTTGAGCCAGGGGATTTCGGTGTTGCAGACGTCCACCGCCTGGCGGGCTGCGCCGGTGACGGGGTTGGTCGCGGAGTTACAACCGACGCCGGCGGCCGGGAGCTGATAGTTCGCGCCGGTGACGATGGTGTGCGACGGGTCGAAGGTCAGGCCGTTCGGGGCAAGCAGGCGGCCATTCTGGTCGGCGTAGTTGCTGTTGTTCGGCAGGCCCCACTCGGGGATCTCGAGCGTATTGGTGATCTGGGTCTGCTGGCGCTCGAAGCGGAAGTAGTTACCGGTCAGCAGGAAGTGGTCGCTCGGCTTGAACTGCATCGTGGCCTGGGCGCCCTTGGTCTTCAGGCTCAGGTCGTTGCGGCTCGTGGCGAACTGCTGCGGCATCCAGAAACCGTTCGAGACATTGCCGGCCTGGTCGACGACGCCGTTGCCCCACAGGTCGATGTTGTTGTTGACGGCCGAGTCGTACGGGTTGCCGTGGATATCCACCGGTGCCTGCGTGCAGGTCTCGTGGTCGCGGCAGTTGTCCGACCACCAGTGCCAGCTGGTCGCATCCGCTTCGTACGTGGTTGCCTGGCGCTTCTGGTACGAGCCGGCGACGAGGAAGCCGAACGTCTCGTCCTTGTTCTTCCACGAGTACAGGGCCGAGCCCTGCGGTTCGGTCTTGCCGCTGGTATCGGACATGGCGCCGGTACCCGTCACGAAGCCTTCGTTCGCTGCCATTTCGAGCGGACGACGCGTGCGCAGGTCGACGTTACCGCCGATACCGCCTTCATCCAGGCGTGCCTCGAGGCTCTTGTAGAGCTTGATATCCGAGAACATGTTCGCCGGGAACAGCGTGTAGTTGAACGAGCGGGTCAGGCCGGCCGAGGTATCGGCCGAGGCGACGTAGTTGCCGTTCAACTGGGTGTAGGTCAGTTCGGGCGCAAGGCCGCGGATGCTGACGGTCTTGCCTTCGCCCGATTCGCGGCTGATGACCACGCCCGGTACGTGCGCAAGCGCGTCGGCGATGTTCTTGGCCGGGAACTGCGCAATATTCTGCGCATTGATCACTTCAACAATCGAGTTGGCCTCGCGCTTGTCGATCACGTTCTGCTCGATCGACTGGGCGTAGCTCGTGACAACCACGGTATCGAGGTTGGTCGGGCTCTGGCCTTCGTTTGCACGGGCCTGCTTGCCGTCCTTCTTCGTCTTGGCGGCGTTGGTCTGCTGCTGCGTGGCGTCGGTTTGCTGCTGCGTGGCGTCGGTCTGTGCCTGCGTGGTCGCGGGCGCGGCGGTCTGCGCGAACGCGGCGGCGGGCACGATCATGGCGAGTGAGAACGTGGCTGTGGCGAGCGCTGCACACAGCGGCTTGCGCTTAAAGAGTTGCGGCTTATAAGACATTTTTTTTTCATCCCTCAATGAAAAGAGCCCTTGCGGGTCAAGCGCGGTGATCCCCCGTTTGATCACCCGTGCAGATGCGCGAATGTGTACTGCACACGTCCTCCTCTAAAACTTGATTGGATCGATCCAAATTAAAGACGGCCGACCAGCCCCCGGGCAGGTCGGCACTGCGTGGTTCAACGAAGCAGATGCAGGACAGTAGGGCGCCGGCTCGGGCGCTCAGCCAGGTGGACTTTCTTCAGCATGGAATGACGGACAGTTCTGGCTTTCACGTGTGCGCTTCCCATTCCCCTCAAACGGTGCGTCGGAAAGGGACGGCAGCCGGGGCAGCGCATCGTGCGCACGTTCCCCTTCCACTCACCCCCACCCTGGCCAGGCCAAAAACAATCGTCGATGCGAATCATTCTTGGCTTGGATCGATCTAATTCCCCCGACGCAAATTTAAGAACTGAGGCCGGGGGGTGTCACGCTGCGTCGCAAAAACGGAAGAGATCTACGAAAAATCGTAAGCAAATGGCTTCGCAGCGCGGTTTGTGGACGGCGCCGGTTAACCTGGCGTGGTCGCGTTGTTGCGGCGCAGTTACGTTCGGCATGCGTGCGCTATGTAAAAACGGCAACTTATTCACATAAATTGAACCATTCGACGGGGCGCAGGTAACGAAATGCGATCGGGTGTTGACTCTGGAGTTAGCTCAAGGCTCTAGACTTCACCCATGACAAACCCGACCTCACTCACCATCGGCCGCATCGCGCAGAGCGCGGGGGTGGCCATCGATACCATCCGCTTCTACGAACGCGAGGGCTTGCTGCCCGAGCCGAAGCGCCGGCCGTCCGGTTACCGTGAGTACGACGCCTCGGCGGTCTCGCGCCTGCGCTTCATCCGCAGGGCGAAAGAGCTGGGATTTACGCTCGACGAGATACGCGAGCTGCTGGCCTTGTCGGCGGACCGCAATGACGGCGTCGAAGGCGTGCGCGAACGCGCGACGGCGCGGCTCAAGGCGATCGATGACCGCATCAGCGAGCTGCAACGTGTCCGCAATGGCCTTGCCGAGCTGGTTGACGCATGCCCGGGCCATGGCGCACCGGAAGACTGCCCGATCCTGAAGGCGCTGGCGGAGCCGCAGCCATGACCCACAGCTGCTGCTCCCACAACCCCCAACCCGCTAGTGGGAGCGCGCTTGCGCGCGATGGCTCCGCGAAGAGTCCCGGCATAGCCGCGCCCCCAGGCACCCTCTACACCTGCCCAATGCACCCGGAAGTTCGCCAGGAAGGCCCCGGCGCGTGCCCCAAATGCGGCATGGCCCTTGAACCCGCCATGCCCACGCTCGACGAGGACGATGGCGAAGTGAGCGCCATGGCGCGTCGCCTTGGCCTGCTGGTGGCGTTGACCTTGCCGGTCTTCGCCGTCGCCATGGGCCCGCACCTGTTCGGCTGGATGTGGCCCGCGCCGTGGGATGCGCTCGCGCGTTGGGGCGAGGCCCTGTTGGCGAGCGTCGTGGTGCTGTGGGGCGGCGCGCCATTCTTCGCGCGTGGCTGGCGGTCGCTGAAGCCGTGGTCACCGAACATGTACACGCTGATCGCGCTCGGTACGGGCGTGGCCTGGGTATACAGCGTCGTCGCGCTGCTGGCTCCAGGCCTGTTCCCGCTCGCCATGCGCGACATGCATGGCCACGTGGACGTCTATTTCGAATCCGCGGCGGTCATCGTCACCCTGGTGACCCTCGGGGACTTCCTGGAATTGCGCGCCCGTCGCCGCACCGGTGCCGCGTTGCGTGGCCTGCTTGGCCTGGTGCCGAAGACGGCGCGCCGCATCGCCCCCGACGGAAGCGAAAGCGATGTGCCGCTGGATCATCTCCACGTCGGTGATCACCTGCGCGTACGCCCGGGCGAGAAGGTGCCGGCGGACGGTACCGTGCTCGACGGCGAAAGCCACGTGGATGAAGCGATGCTCACCGGTGAAGCGAACCCGGTGGCCAAGAAAGTGCACGACAAGCTCACCGGCGGCACGCAGAACCAGCATGGTGCGCTCACCATGCGCGTGGACCACGTCGGCGCGGATACGGTGCTTTCCCGCATCGTGATGATGGTGGCTGAGGCGCAGCGGTCGCGCGCGCCGTCGCAGCGTATCGCCGACAAGGTCGCCGCCTGGTTCGTGCCGGGCGTGGTGGTTGTCGCGCTGCTGGCCTTCGCCGCATGGTGGATGTTCGGCCCGCAGCCGGTCTTCGCGCATGCGCTGGTCGCGGCGGTGTCGGTGCTGATCATCGCGTGCCCCTGCGCGCTGGGCCTGGCGACGCCGATGTCGATCATGGTGGCCAGCGGGCGTGGTGCACAGGCCGGCGTGCTGTTTCGCGATGCGGCGGCGATCGAGTCGCTCCGCGAGATCGATACGCTGGTGTTCGACAAGACCGGCACCCTGACCGAAGGCAAGCCAGCGCTGGTGGATGTGAGGACGTTCGGCCGCGAACGGCGCGAGGTGCTCGCGCTCGCTGCGGCAGTGGAACGGCCCAGCGAGCATCCCCTTGCGGCCGCCATCGTGGCCGCCGCGGAGGGCGAGGGTGCTGCCGTCCTGGCGGTCTCGGGCTTCCAGGTCGTGGTCGGTCGTGGCGTCGCGGGCAGAGTGGATGGCCACGATGTTGCCGTGGGCAACGGTCGCCATATGGATGACCAGCGGGTCGACGCCGCGGCGGGCCGTGACGTGGCCGAGAAGTGGCGTGCCAAGGGTGCGACCGCGATGTACGTGGCGATCGATGGGCGGCTGGCCGCGGTGCTGTCACTCGCTGACCCGGTGAAGGCATCGACGAAACCAGCGTTGGATGCGCTGCACGAGGCGGGCGTCCGCCTGGTGATGCTGACGGGCGACAACACGGCGACCGCGAAGGCGGTGGCCTCCGCGCTACCGATCGACGAGGTGCACGCAGGCGCCTCGCCGGAAGACAAGGCGAACTACGTAGCGAAGTTGAAAGCCGAGGGACGCACGGTGGCCATGGCCGGCGATGGCGTGAACGACGCGCCCGCGCTGGCGAAGGCGGATATCGGCATCGGCATGGGCAACGGCAGCGATATCGCGATCGAAAGCGCATCGGTCACCCTGTTGAAGGGCGATCTCGCCGGCATCGCCCGGGCACGGGCGCTATCCGAAGCCACGGTGAAGAACATTCGCCAGAACCTGCTTTTCGCCTTCATCTACAACGCTGCCGGCGTACCGCTTGCAGCCGGCGTGCTCTATCCGCTGCTCGGCATCACCCTCTCACCGATGATCGCCGCGCTGGCGATGAGCCTGAGCTCGGTGTCGGTGGTGGGCAACGCATTGCGTCTGCGCAAGACTTCGATCTGACCTGTGGGAGCGCGCTTGCGCGCGATGGGGCCGCGGCAAGCTCCATCGCGCGCAAGCGCGCTCCCACAAGTTTTTTTGAAGCGTTGCGTTTACTTCTTTGTATCGAACGACGGCGGGGCATCCTTCGCCTTCGCCGCCCACGCCTTGTTCGGCGTGTCCTTCAGGTCGAACTCGAGCGTGCCGCCCTTCAGGGCGAAGCTCTCCGGCAGCCACGACTGGTCGACCGCCTTGCCATCGACCTTGAGCGCGTTGACGTACGGCTTGCCCATGCCGGCATTCGGCGCAAGGATCGTCACATCGCCGCCTTCGCGGTGGATGACGGCCTTGGTGAACAGCGGGCTGCCCACGATGAACTCGGCGCGGCCCGGGATGTTCGGGTAGATGCCCAGCGCGGCGAACACGTACCACGACGACATCTCGCCGAGATCATCGTTGCCCGGGATGCCGTTCGGCGCATTCACCCAGATCGTGTCCAGTACGCGGCGCACGAGTTCCTGCGTCTTCCACGGCTGGCCGGCGTAGTTGTAGAGCCAGGGGCCGCCGATCGAGGGCTCGTTATCCAGCTCGGCGTGTAGCGGGCCCGACTTGGTGACCGCGAAGGTGCCGTCCGGCTGGTAGAAGTAGTTGTCCAGGCGCTTCGTGGCCTTGTCCATGCCGCCCATGGCTTCGAACAGGCCATGCACGTTGAACGGGATCATCCACACGTACTGGGCAGCGCTGCCTTCGACGAAGCCGTCGCCGGTCGACGGGACGAAATCGTGGGCTTCCTTGTCGTCGTCGTCCTTCACCTTCGCCCAGGTGCCATCCGCATTGCGGTTACGGATGTAGCCACCCTCCGGCGCAGCCTTCGGGTCGAACAGGTTGCGCCAGTACTGCGCACGGCCGAGGAAGCGTTCCGCGTTGGCCTTGTCACCCATGCGCTCGGACATGGCGCTCAGTGCGAATTCCGCGGCGACGAGTTCGAGGGTGTCTGCCGCCGGGCCCCACGACGGGGCGCCCACGGGGATGTAGTGCAGCTTCAGCCACTGGTCGAGGCCGGGGCGCTGGCCGACGCATTCGACCGGGCAGCCGTCCATCGACGTATCCAGTGCCGTCGGGTTATCCGCGGCGTGGATGAGCGAGGCGAGGGCGCCCTTCGCATCGAAATCGCGGGCGCCGAATGCGTAGATGCCCGCGATCGACGGCGCCGCCGGATCGCCGTTCATGACGTGCGTGGCGCCGTTGTTGTGCGTCCAGCGATCCCACACGCCATGGTTCTGCTGCGCCTGGTTGTAGAGGCTCTGGGCGATATCGCTGGCGATCTTCGGCGTGAGCCACGCGACCATCGGCAACTGCGAGCGGTAAACGTCCCAGCCCGAGAAGTTGGCGTACTGCGCCTGCTGCGTACCGGCGACCTTATGCGCCTTCTGGTCGAAGCCCATGTACTCACCGTTGACGTCGCTGAAGACGTTCGGGGTCATGGAGGCGTGGTACAGCGCGGTATAGAACACGGTGCGCTGGTCCGGCGTGCCGCCTTCGATATCGATGCGCGAGAGCTGCTTGTTCCAGGCGCTCACCGCATCGTCGCGGACCTTCTCGAAGGGGGTGCCCTTCGGCACTTCGGCGTCGAGGTTGGCCTGCGCGTTGGCCGCGCTGGTGTAGGAGATGCCGACGCGGACGTTCACGTCCTTCGTGCCCGGCTTGAAGCCGACCCATGCGCCGGAACCATTGCCTTCCTTCGGCCAGCCCTTGTCGCCATAGCCCGAGCCGCCTTCGCTCTTCGTGCCGCCCTTGGTCACCGTGGTGTTCTTCCAGGTACCCGTGCTGGCGAACGGCTGGTCGAACTCGATCACGTAGTGGACGGTGTAGTAGCTGTGGCGGTCCGCCTTGTCGATATAGCCGCAGAAGTTGCCGCTGGTGACCGAGCCGCTGATGCGGTGGTTGGCCTTGTCGATGTTGACCGTGGCGTGCTCCGAGCCGACTTCGGAATCCGAGGCGCGGACCAGGATGTTCACCGGCTTGCCGGCGGCGAACGCGAAGCGCCCGGCACCGCTGTGCAGCGCGGCCGTGAGGTCGGCGGTGACGCCGTTATCCAGCTTGACCTGGTAGTGGCCCGCTTTCGCCACTTCATTGGCGTGGCTGAATTTCGACGCGTAGGCGTGGCGGAAGTCCGTGCTCGGCGAGGTGGTCACGTCCTCGGTGATCGGCATGATCGGCACATCGCCTGATGCGCCACCGCAGCCCCAGCCTTCCACATTGGTGAGGGCGAAGCCGCGGATGGCATCGGCACGGTACTCATACCCGCCCGGTGCGGCGATCGGCGATTTCTTCCCCGGCAGGGGCGAGGCTTCCGGCGTGAACTGGAACATGCCGAACGGCACCACGGCGCCGGGGAACACGTTGCCCCCGTTCGTGGTGCCGATTAGCGGGTTGACGAGCTCCGCGGGGGTGGAGGCGGCGCCGGCCAGGGCGGGGACAAGAGCGGCGGCGAGGGCAAGGGGCTGGAACGCGCGCAAGGGGAAACCTCCACGATGGGCAAATTTATATCGATTGAAATCCCTGCGGCGAGCGGTGTCGTGTGCCAACGGTCACGGCTGCAGTGCAGCATTGAGCTGGCTGATGTGACCGCACTTGTGAGAGCGCGCTTGCGCGCGATGGGATCTTGCCGTGCCAGCCATCGCGCGCAAGCGCGCTCCCACAAGGACGGGCTTCAGAGCAGGATGCCGTCTTCCGGCTGCACGGGCTTCAGGTCGTGCTTCTCGCCCAGCATGTCGCGCAGGTCGATCTCGATGGCGCGGGTGAGGGTGGTCAGCGGCACGTCGTCGTCGAGGTTCTCGAACGGGTTCTGCATGTCGTTGCCGATCTGCAGCAGGGCGAGGAAAAGGAAGCCCGCGACAGTGGAGCCGAGCGGCGTCCACAGGCCGAGGCTTTCCACCAGGCTCAACGGCAGCAGCAGGCAGAAGCCATGGGTAAAGATGGCCGGGTAGGTGGCGTACTGCTGGGGCAGCGGGGTGTTCTTGATCCGCTCCATGCCGCCCTGGGCGTTGGAGATATCGGACAGCGTGCGGGCCAGGGCTGCCCACAGCACGGGATCAGGCTTTGCCGCCGCCATGAGTTCGGCGGTCCCGCTGTGGATCGCGTTCGGGACGTTCGCGACCGGCCGCAGCCGCTCGATCTCGTCGGCGGACAGCCGCGGTGCGAGTTCGTCCCACGGAGCCTGGCGGCGCAGGTGCAGGCGCAAGGCCTGCACGTAGGCGATCTGTCGGTGGACGACCGTCACGGCGGTCGCGCGGACCGGCAACAGTGTCAACGCTTCGCGCGCCAGGGTGCGCGAGGCATTCACCATCGCACCCCACAGCGTGCGTGCCTCCCACCACCGCGCATAGGCGGTGGTGTTACGGAAGCTGAGGTACACGGCGATCGCCGAGCCCAGCAGGGTGATGGGCAGGGCCGGGAAGTCAGCCGTCCAGCGCGGGTGCGCAACGAACCAGAACACGGTCACCGCCACATCCCACGCGAACAGCAGCGCGAGCGGCCTGCCGACGTAACGCAGGATGTGGCCGAGGTGCGCGCGCCCCGGGAGGATCATGCGCTGTGTTCTTTCTTGATGGCTTCGGCGAGGGGAATGAACGTATCCGAGGCCTTGTCGAGCACGGCGACGGTGCCGTCACCGATGTCGTAGACCCAGCCCTGCAGCGTGATCGCATGGTTGGCAAGCGCGGCCGTGACGGCGGGGTGGGTGCGCAGGTGATCGAGCTGCAGGCGGACGTTCTGCTGGGTGACGTCCTTCAGCACGTTCGCCGGATCCGGCTGGCGGGCGAACACGGCGCTCTTCGCGGCAGCGGCGTTACGCAGCCAGGCCTCGACCGTCGGCAGGTTCTTCGTCGATTCCGGATTGAGCAGGCCCTTCATGGCGCCGCAATCGCTATGGCCACAGATGACCACGTGGCGGACGCGGAGCACCGCGACAGCGAACTCGACGACGGCCGACACGCCACCGAGCATCTCGCCGTACCCCGGCACGATGTTGCCGATGTTGCGGCAGACGAACAGGTCGCCCGGCTGGGTCTGGGTGATCATCTCCGGCACCACGCGGGAATCCGCGCAGGTGATGAAGAGGGTATGGGGACTCTGGCCTTCGGCCAGTTCGCTGAACAGCTGCTGCGTTTCGGGGAAGACGTTGGCGCTGAAGTCTTCGACGCCCTTGAGCAGGCCAAGCAGGCTGTCGTCGCGCGGGGTTTCCTGGGTCATGTGCTCACCTTGGAAGAATGCCGCCAGCGAGGTGCCAGGCGGGCTTAGGTGACGCAGTTTAAGGCAAACCCGGGTGATGGAAATGCGCAGCGGTATGGTTCCCGCCCATTTGTACGATCCTGCGGAAAATTGTGGGAGCGCGCTTGCGCGCGATGGGCCGGCGGCGACCCGATCGCGCGCAAGCGCGCTCCCACAGGATACCGGGGTCTTAGACCTCGGCGTCTTCCTTATAGGCATCGACCGGGATGCAGGCGCACATCACGTTCTTGTCGCCGTAGACGTTGTCGACGCGCGACACCGGCGGCCAGTACTTGCTCAGCTTCAGCGAAGGCAGCGGGAAGGCAGCCAGTTCGCGCGGGTAGGCGTGGGTCCACTCGGTGCCCGTCACCATGGTCGCGGTGTGCGGGGCGTTGCGCAGCGGGTTGTCCTCGCGGTCCAGGCGGCCATCTTCCACGGCGCGGATTTCGTCGCGGATCTGGATCATGGCGTCGATGAAGCGATCCAGCTCGTGCTGCGATTCGCTTTCGGTCGGCTCGACCATCAGCGTACCGGCCACCGGGAACGACAGGGTCGGGGCGTGGAAGCCGAAGTCGATGAGGCGCTTGGCGACGTCTTCGGCGCCGATGCCCGTCGCGTCCTTCAGCGGGCGCAGGTCGAGGATGCACTCGTGCGCCACCAGGCCGTTACGGCCGGTGTACAGGGTCTTGTAGTGCGGGGCGAGGCGCTTGGCGATGTAGTTGGCGTTGAGCAGGGCCACCTGGGTCGCCTTGCGCAGGCCTTCCGTACCCATCAGCGTGATGTACATCCACGAGATCGGCAGGATCGAGGCCGAGCCGAAGGTCGCGGCGCTGACCATGCCGACATCACCCTCGCCACCGAAGGCGCGCGGGAGGAACGGCGCCAGGTGCGACTTGACCGCGCACGGGCCGACGCCCGGGCCGCCACCGCCGTGCGGGATGCAGAAGGTCTTGTGCAGGTTGAGGTGCGAAACGTCCGAACCCCACTTGCCCGGCTTGGCCACGCCGACGAGCGCGTTCATGTTGGCGCCGTCGGTGTACACCTGGCCGCCGTGCTTGTGCACGATGTCGCAGATGGCGACCACGTCTTCCTCGAACACGCCGTGCGTGGACGGGTAGGTGATCATGATCGCGGCGAGGCGGTCGGAGTACTTCTCGGCCATCTCGCGGATGTGCTCGACATCGACGTTGCCATTGGCATCGCAACGCGTGACGACGACGGTCATGCCGCACATCTGCGCCGAGGCCGGGTTCGTGCCGTGGGCCGATTCCGGGATCAGGCAGATATCGCGATGGCCTTCGTTGCGCGAGCGGTGGTAGGCGCGGATGGCGAGGAGGCCGGCGTATTCACCCTGTGCGCCGGAGTTCGGCTGCAGGCTGACCGAATCGTAGCCGGTGCACTCGACCAGCATGGCTTCGAGTTCGTCGATCAGCTGCTTGTAACCCTGGGCCTGGTCGGCCGGGGCCAGCGGATGGATGTTGGCGAACTCCGGCCACGTCACCGGGATCATCTCCGCGGTGGCGTTGAGCTTCATGGTGCACGAGCCCAGCGGGATCATGGTGCGGTCGAGCGCGAGATCCTTGTCGGCCAGGCCACGCAGGTAGCGGAGCAGCTCGTGCTCGCTGTGGTGCGTGTTGAAGACCGGGTGCTGCAGGAAGTCGAGGCCGCGCAGCTGGGCGGCCGGCAGCGCGTCCGCGGTAGCCGCGTCCAGCGCGTCGATATCGCTTGCGTCCGCGCCGAAGACGGCGGCGAGCGCAGCCACGTCGGCGCGGGTGGTGGATTCATCGAGGCTGATGCCGACCGACGAGGCGTCGATGGCACGCAGGTTGATCTTCGCGGCGGCGGCCTTCGTGTGCAGGGCCTTCGCGTCGACGCCGGTGATGTGCAGCGTATCGAAATAGTCGCCACCGACCTGGACGCCGGCCTTGGCCAGCGCGCCGGCGAGGATCGCGGTCAGGCGATGTACGCGACGAGCGATGCGCACCAGGCCTTCCGGACCATGGTAAACGGCGTACATGCTCGCCATGACAGCCAGCAGCACCTGCGCGGTGCAGATGTTCGAGGTGGCCTTCTCGCGGCGGATGTGCTGCTCGCGGGTCTGCAGGGTGAGGCGGTAAGCCGGCTTGCCTTCCGTATCGACCGACACGCCGATCAGGCGGCCCGGCATCGAGCGCTTGTAAGCGTCGCGGCAGGCGAGGTAGGCGGCGTGCGGGCCACCAAAGCCGAACGGCACGCCAAAGCGCTGCGTGTTGCCAACGACGATATCCGCACCCCAGCTTCCGGGCGAGGCGATGACGGTGAGCGCCAGCAGGTCGGTCGCGACGCAGACGATGCCGCCACGGGCATGGGTCGCGTCGGCGAGCGCCTTGTAATCGTTGATGCGGCCAAACGTGTTCGGGTACTGCAGGAGCACGCCGAAGCTGTCGACGTTGCCGGCATCGGCATCGTCACCCACGTGCACTTCGATATCCACGCCGTCGGCGCGGGTGCGCAGCACTTCGATCGTCTGCGGGTGGACGTCCTTCGAGACGAAGAAGACCTTCGACTTCGACTTGGCCGAACGCTTGGCCAGCGTCATCGCCTCGGCGGCCGCGGTGGCCTCATCCAGGAGCGATGCGTTGGAGATATCCATGCCGGTCAGGTCGGTGACCATGGTCTGGAAGTTGATCAGCGCCTCCATTCGGCCCTGCGAGATCTCCGCCTGGTACGGCGTGTAAGCCGTATACCACGCCGGGTTCTCGAGCACGTTGCGCAGGATGACATTGGGGGTCAGGGTGCCGTAGTAGCCCTGGCCGATGAAACTTTTGAAGACCTGGTTGCGGTCGGCCACCTTGCGGATCTTGGCCAGCGCCTCTTCCTCGGTCACCGCGCGGGGCAGGGCAAGCGGGGCGGGCGACTTGATCGAGCCGGGCACGATGGCATCGGTCAGGGCATCGAGCGAGCCGTGGCCGACAACGGAAAGCATCTCGGCGATCTCGGCATCGTTCGGGCCGATGTGGCGCTCGATGAACGCGCCGTGGTTCTCGAGATCACGCAGCGAGGGGGTGTTTTTCTGGCTCATGGCGTAGGGGCGTCCGGAAATACGTGCCGTGCCGGCACGTGGGGCGCCCCTCTGTCCTTTTGCCTGAGAGTTTGGGGGTGGGTACCCCTTGCACCTTCGGCGCCGGATCGAACCGGTCTCTCCAGAGTGATGTGCCGCGCGGTGGTATGGGAGCCTGAGCGATTACGGGCGTTGCGCCTTCGGCAGCGGGTCCATCCGCTTCTCCCACCGTACGGTAAGGCGGGGATTATACAGCCATCCCGCCGGGTGGGAGTGCCCCGGGAACGCCGGCCGTACCGGCGCTCCCGGGCTCTTCAGCCGATCACCACGGCGCCGGGCCTTCCTTGCCGGTGAACGACCCGGTCGGGGCGGGATCGGCCGCCGTGGCCAGCCGGACGATTTCCTCCGCGCCTTCCTCGACCGTCTGCGGGCCACTGTTCCCGTTGAGGTCGGTAGCTGTGTAGCCCGGGCAGACGACGTGGACGGTGATCCCCGTGTCCTTCAGTTCATCGGCCAGGATGACGCTGGACATGTTCAGCGCCGCCTTGGAGGCGTTGTAGCCGACCAGCTTAACCGCGGCATATTCCCAGGCCGGGTCGGCGTTGTAGGTGAGGGAGCCCAGGCGGCTCGAGACATTGAGGATGCGGCCATCGCCCGATTTCTTCACCAGGGGCAACAGCGCCTGGGTGGCGGCCAGCGTGCCGAAGTAGTTGGTGTCGAAGATGCGACGGACCGTATCCAGGTTGGCCTGGCTGACGTTGCCATCGCCTTCCAGCGCGACACCCGCGTTATTGATGAGGACATCGATGTGCCCTTCATGGGCCTCGATGTCGGCCGCCGCCCGCGCCAGCGAGGCCGCGTCCTCGAGGTCCACGAGGACGAAACGCACGTCCATCCCCTCGGCGCGGAGCGTGTCCGTCGCCGCCTGACCGCGGCTGGCGTCTCGTGCGCCCAGGAGAACGTGGTGACCCGCCTTGCCGAGCTGGCGGGCGACTTCAAAGCCGATGCCCTTGTTGGCACCGGTAACCAGGGTGATGCGGTTGAGCTGCGACATGCACAGGTTCCTCGTTGAATAAGTGATGGGTATCCCCATCCCTTGAACTGGGAACTCAAACCAGACATTTACATTCGCATATGCCCGTGACCCCATCCGACGCCCTGAAGCCCCGGAAAACGCCCCGGCAGGCGCGCTCCGCCGCCACCGTGGACGCGATTTTCGAGGCAACGATTCAGGTTTTGCTGACCGATGGTTACGCGGGGCTGACAACGACTCGTGTGGCTGCAAGGGCTGGGGTCTCCGTTGGCACGATGTATCAGTACTTCCCCCATAAGGAGGCGCTGCTTTACGCGGTTCTTGAGGATTACCTTGAGGATGTGGTGGTGGCGATGGAGGAGGCGGACCAGCGGTACCGCGGAGGTCCGCTGGCCGAGATGGCCGATGGCCTAAGCCGCGCTTACCTCGATGCGAAGATGAAGCGCATGCCTGGGTCGCGGGCGTTGTATGTGGTGGCTTCGGAGCTGGATACGGGCCGCCTTATTGATGACATTGTCCGGCGGGCTGATGAGGTGATTGTCAGGATGCTTTCGAGTGCTTCCGATGCGCGATTCGATGATATTGCGAAGGTGGCCTACGCATTGCGGGTCATGCTCGTCGGGACGGTCCGGGCTGTGTTGGAGGATGATGGGACTGCAGAAGCTGTCGCCCGCCTATCTGCCGAATTGCCCATCATGTGCAAGGCGTACCTGCTTGCTTCATCCCTTTCGCCGCGTGGCGGGTAGCCCGCGCTACTGCTTATGGCCCATGGCGTTATCGCCTGTTCTCAGACAACGGTTGCTTCAAGGTCGTCGGCCGTCGGCCATGGGTGATGGATTCTTTCGTATGCGTGTAGTGCCAGTAGTATTCGACTGAGAATGCTGTTGTCCGGGTGGTAGTCATCCGCGGCACCTCGTTCTGCAAGTTCCTCAATGGCGATGAGTGCCCTGTCGTAGTCGGACTCATCGAATATGGGGGGGATGTCATACGGGTAGGGGGATGGCCTCGCTGGCTGCGGGCTGTCCTTGACGGCGAGTTTTTTCATCCAGCGTCTCCGGTCGTACTCGGCGTGGGTAAGAATTGACTCAACATGGCAGGCCTGCGTTACTGAAATATCCAGAAGCGGCAGGTGCGCTAGTTTCGCCGATGCCCCGAGAGCGTTCCTTCAGCGATTGTCGTGCGCGCATGTAGGACTGCACTGAAGGTGTGTAGTCCAAGCGTCAATCGATGAGGATCGGGCTACAAGATTCGTGGAAGCCTTCGTCGCTAGACCTTCTCAATCGCCAGTCGAAGTCCGAGCGCCACGAACAACACACCCATCGTCCGGTTCACCCAACGCCCGATGGCAGGCCGCCGTAGCAGCCCCCGCGTTAGCTTCTCGGCGAGGAAGACATACGCCAGGCTCATCACGAGCCCGATGGCGCTGGCGATCAGTCCTAGCAATAGCAGGTGGCGTACCGAGTGGGGATCGCCCGCGGTGATGAACTGCGGGAGTAGTGCGAGATAGAACAGCGCGACCTTGGGATTGAGGACGTCGTTGAGAAATCCATGCCAGACATGCTGCGCGTTGCGTTTGGCTGGGCGCCCGGCGGAGGTGGCAAACCCTGCCCGCGAACGAAACGCCTGCCAGCCGAGGAACAATAAATAGGCGGCACCGACGTACTTCACGAAGGCGAATGCCGTGGCGGAGGTGAGTACCAGTGCCGACAGCCCGGTGACCGCCGCGCATAGATGCACGTACGAACCCAGGTTGATCCCCAGCGCCGCCCATACGCCAGCCCTGCGCCCATACGCCATCGTTCGCCCGAAGAGAAACAGCATGTCCGGCCCGGGTACGAGAAAGAGGGCGACGCTCGCACCAGCGAATAGAAGGCAGGTGTGCAGGTCCATGCCAGCGATATGCCCTAGAGAGTGGGAAGGACGGTGCGAACGTGGGATTCGAACAGGTGAAGCAGGCGCGAGGGATGCTTCCGCGCGGTCAGCACGGAGATGCCAACTGACGGCAGGATTGGCAGGCCACTCGCCGGCGGCAGCACCTGCAGGTCGGGCGGCACGCCGGTCAGCGTCATGACCGTGATCGCCTGGCCGGAACGCACGACGGCCGTAAGCCCCGCGACACTCCCGCTCGCATAAGCAATGCGGTATCGACGCCCAGCCTTATCAAGGCTTGAAGTGGCTGCTAGATGATCCAGCGCATCCGGATCGGACAACGCCAACTGGAGCGGGTCACGGCGGTATGCCTCGCTGCCCCTGGCGGCGACCCAGACGAACGGCTCGCAGCGAAGGAATTGCTCGCGCTCCGGGCTATCCGGCAACGACACCACCGCGATGTCGAGCGATTGATCCTTTAGTTGCTCGACCAGCCGCGGCGTCGACGCACAAACCACCTCGATGAACACCTGCGGGTGCTGGGTCGCGAAGGTCTCAAGCAATTCCGGCAGGAAAATCCGCGCGTAATCGTCCGGACAGCCAAAGCGTATCCGGCCCGACAGGCTCGTCCCGGTCAGTTCGGCGACGGCCTCATCGTGGGCGCGGAGGATTTTGTAGGCATGGGCCAGCAGGCGTTCACCGTGCACGGTCAGGGCAATACCGCGCCCGGTCCGGTTCATCAGTGGCTGGCCGATCGCCTCTTCGAGCTTCTTGATCTGCTGGCTGAGTGCGGCCTGCGTGCGCCCGACCTGGTCCGCGGCACGACTCATCGCCGCCGCCTCGGCAATGGCGACGAAGTTGCGGAGCAGGGCGATATCCAGCCGGAGTGTCATGGCCCCATGCTAAGGCATGAACGACGCGCCGCAAGCGTCTGGCGTAAGGTACAAGCCACGCTTATGGCCCGCATTAGAACTTCTTGCTGCCCGTGGTGAATGGGCTGTGATTAAGATCGGGCCACCCAAGGGGACCACCGATGGAAGGACGAACGATGCACGCGATCGTGAAGCAGGCTTGTCTGGCGGTATTGATTGGCGCGGCCCTGGCGGGCTCCGCTTCCGTGGTGCGCGCGCAGGATGCGTCGCTGGTGGGCAAGGACGATATCCCGCAGAAGTTCGAGGATGTTATCCCTGGTGGCCAGGACTACATCCGGCGTGAGGTCATGGTGCCGATGCGAGATGGCACCAAGCTCTTCACCGTGATCGTCGTCCCCAAGGGCGCGAAGAATGCGCCGATCATCCTGACCCGCACGCCCTACAACGCCGCCGAGCGCGCAGGCAATCCCAAAGCCACCACCCTGGCTACCTCCCTGCCACCGCCGGATGCCATGTTCGTCGAAGCCAAATACATCCGCGTCTACCAGGATGTGCGCGGCAAATACGGCTCCGAGGGCAAGTACGTGATGATGTACCCGCCGCGCGGGCCCTTGAACCCAACGAAGACCGATGAAACCACGGACGGCTGGGACACGATCGACTGGCTCGTGAAACACGTGCCCGAGTCGAATGGCCGGGTGGGAATGATCGGCTCGTCCTACGAGGGCGAGACCATCGTCATGGCCTTGCTCGATCCGCACCCGGCGCTTAAAGCCGCGGTGCCGGAGAGCCCGATGGTCGATACATGGATGGGCGACGACTGGTTCCACTACGGCGCCTTCCGCCAGATGATGCTTGGCTACGTCCACATGCAGACCATGCAGAAGGGCGAGGGCGCCGTTACGCCGACCGACACCTACGACAAATACGAGGAATACCTGCGCGCAGGCTCCGTGGGCGATTACATCCGCAGCCGCGGGCTGGAGAAGCTTCCGTTCATCGCCCGCATGATGGAGCACCCTGCCTACGACGATTTCTGGCAGGGGCAGGACCTCGCGCGGCGTCTGGCGGCCAAGCCATCCAGCGTGCCGACGATCTGGGAGCAGGGTCTTTTCGACCAGGAAGACATGTGGGGCGCGAACCATGCCTGGCTCGCCCTCAAGGCCGCGGGGCACACCGCGAACAACTGGCTCGTCATGGGGCCGTGGTCGCACAGCCAGGTCAACGGCAAGGGTTACTCGGTGGGCGTGTTCAAGTGGGAAGGCGATACGGCCCGCCAGTACAACCGCCAGATGGTGATGCCGTTCTTCGAGCAATACCTGCAGGACGGCCAGCCCGCGAAGCTGGCGAAGGTGAACATCTACAACACCGGTGCCGATCGGTGGGAGAGCTTCCAGGATTGGCCGACCGCGTGCGCGAGCGGATGCGGGACGGGCCTCAAGCCCTTGTATCTGGCCGGCGGTGCGAGCCTCTCGTTCGACAAGCCCACCGACGGGCAAGCGGCCGATACCTACGTGAGCGATCCGGCGAAGCCCGTGCCGTTCCTGCCGCGCCCGGTGCTCGATCCCTTCTTCGGGTACGGCTCGACGTATGCGGGCTACATCCCCTGGAGTTCGTGGCTGCTCCACGACCAGCGCTTTGTCGACGGCCGCAGCGATGTCCTCACTTATGAGACGCCCGTACTCACCTCGGCGGTCCACGTGCAGGGCATCACCGTCGCGGACCTCAAGGCGATGACCACCGGCACCGACGGCGACTTCGTGGTGAAGCTCATCGATGTTTTCCCGTCCTCAGTCCCCAGCGACGCGAGCATGGGTGGTTACCAGATGGCGATTGCGATGGATATCCTCCGGGGCCGCTACAGGGAAAGCTTTGAACACCCGAGCGCCATCCCGGCCAACACCCCGCAGACCTACAAGTTCGACCTGCCCAACGTGAACCATGTATTCCAGCCAGGCCACCGGATCATGGTGCAGGTCCAGTCCACGTTGTTCCCGCTATACGACCGCAACCCCCAGACCTATGTCCCGAACATCTTCAATGCCAAGCCGGGTGATTACCGGGCCGCGACAATTTCCGTGTTGAGGTCGGATAGCCAGCCGAGTGCGGTGTGGTTGCCGGTGGTGGGGCAATAGGGGAACTGGACCAGGAACCAACTCACGCTGTCTTCGACGTGCCCTGACGGCGGCTTCGTGGTCAAGCTCGGCGGGTGACGTTCAGGTCGATGGAGTTGCGAGGTAGCGCTTGTCGTGGACTTGAATTCGTAAGAATTCACCATTACGGCGCACCGGCGTGCTTGCCTATACTGTGCTGACTCCAGAAAAAGGAAACCAGGCATGGACGCTCGTCGCTGGCTGGGCGCAGTTCTCGCTGGTGCGTTGTCGGCCTTTGCAGCGGTGACTGCAAAGACGCAAGCCGTCGAGGGAATCGATCATTCGGTAAAGCCAGGTAACGGGTTCTACGCGTACGCGAACGGCAGTTGGCAAAAGGCCGCCGTCCTTCCGGCGGATCATGCCGAAACAGGTCCCATGCAGACCGCGGTGGACGGCATGGATGAGCGCATGCGCGAGTTGATCGGGCGTGCCGCCAGTGCACCGGAGGACTCAAACGCGTGGAAGGTGGCCGCGTACTATCGGGCGTTCCTTGATAAGGCTTCGCGGGAGCGGATAGGACTGTCGTCCGTTCGACCACTGCTTGACGCGATTGCCAGTGCGCCAGATCGCCGTTCACTGGCATCCCTCATGGGGCGCGAGCAGGTGGATTTCACCGCTTCTTTTATCGACATTTATGTCGACATCGATCATGGCGAAGACCCGCGGTACGCGGCGGTATTGACCCAGTCGGGCCTGGGCATGCCTGATCGGGACTTCTACATGGACCGTGCTTTCTTGACGCAACGGCGCGCTTATGGAAGTTACGTGGAAGCACTGCTTACCGACGCAGGCATTGCCGAGCCAGCTCAGGCGGCACGCGACGTTTTGGCATTTGAGACGCAGCTAGCTCGCGCCAGTTGGCCGTCTGAGAGGCAGGTCGAGGAGTCATGGCGCCACATGGGCGTGGTGCAATTGGTGCGATTCGCGCCCGGGTTTGACTGGCAGGCATTTCTTGAATCGGCAGGGGTCAATATAAGCGCCCAGGTCGTTATAGCGGAGCCAGACGCTGCACGGGCGCTTGCGGCACGCTTTGCGCAAACACCGCTGCCCGTGCTGAAGCATTGGATGGCTGCCCGCGTAATGGATCGTGCAGCGCCTTTTCTGACGGACCACCTGATCGATAGGTGGCAGCAATTCCACGAGAGAGCGATCGGAGGTCAAGCCGCGCCAACTCCGGATTGGCGTCGCGCCGTGCGAATCGTTGCGGGTACGACATGCCCGGGTGACGCCATGCCCGCAGCGGAATGTTTCGGTAGCCTGCGATGGGCGGCTGGCGATCTGTACCTCGCCAGCTACTTTCCGGAGGACCTTCGGGATGAGGCGAAGGCGATGGTCGATCGGCTTCGCGCGGCTTTTCGTCGTCGCCTGGCCAGCGAGCCATGGATGTCGCCTACAACCAGGGAAGCAGCCGTCGCCAAGCTGGATGCATACACGGTGAAGCTGGGTGGCCCTGACGAATCAGCGAATCTTTCATCGCTGGCCCTGGTGCCGGGCGACCTTGTCGCAGACGCGCGAGCGGCCGCAGCAGCGACGTGGGCTGGCGAGCTCGCCCGCCTGGGGCGCGTGGCAGATCCACATGCGTGGATTGAAGCGCCGCAGACGGTCGACGCCAACAACGGGCCGGCTCTTGATGTTGAGTTTCCCGCCGGCCTGTTCCAGCCGCCTGTGTTCGATAGTCAACGCGATCCGGCGTACAACTTCGGCGCCTTGGGCGCATTCGTCGGGCACGAGTGGACCCATGGATTCGATGACACGGGGCGGCGCATCGACGCACGGAACCGGCGTCAGGACTGGTGGACCGCTGCGGACGATCGCGCGTTCTCCGAACGCGCGGCACGGTTGGCACGGCAGTACGATTCGTTCGCCCCTTTTCCGCAACTGCACGTGAGAGGTGATCAAACCCTGGGCGAGGATATCGCTGACCTTGGTGGGCTTTCCGTTGCACTTGACGCGTATCACGAATCGCTCGGCGGCAAGCCAGCTCCAGTTGTCGATGGATTTACCGGCGACCAGCGCGTGTTTCTTGGCTGGGCCTGGATGTGGCGCGGAAAGAAATCCGACGCGGCGCTAAGACGGCAACTCGTTGACGACGTGCACGCGCCCTTCGTCGTTCGAGTCGACGCTGTCGTGCGGAACCTTGATGTCTGGTATTCAAGTTACGGTGTGAGCGAAGGATCTGTTCTATATCTGCCGCCAGGCGATCGCGTGCGCCTTTGGTAGCTTTACTCGTTCACGAGACGATCGCGGAAGAAGGGTCGACGACTTCGGGGCATCAGAAAGGATAGTGGGCCTGCTCATAAGCATGGATCACATCGAAAAGCATTCCGCAGAGCTGGCTGTTGGGATGCTCGTCATTCATTGCGCCGATATCCACCAATCGGTCGATGGCGGAAAGAGCGAGGTCATGATCGCGTTCGTCGACGATGGGCCGTACGGTCGATGTGTGCTGGAACAATCCCCAGCCGATTGGCGCGACGTCGCGTACGTGTGTGTAGGTCATCCAATGCCTCTTGTCATATTCGTTGTGCGTCAGGACTGCCTTGATGTAGCACTCCTGCCGCGCGAAGTTGATAAACGTAATCAACCGGTACCGATTGCCGCGGATGTCGAAAACAATGCGCTCACGGACCAGATCGACGCTTCGAAAGGTGTTTCGAAGGTCCGAAAAGTTGGCGAGCGATCGCGACTCAATATGCTTACGCCACGTTTGCAGCGCGATACGCGCGTCCGGATATCGCTCTGCGAACCCCCTTAACGGGCGATGGCTAATCACCCGCATGGCTTGCTCCGTATGGGTCTGGGCGGTGACTATGCCGTGGGCACCGCCCTCGGATCACCGGCCTTCGCCTCGCTGTCGCGTAGGGGATCGCTGATTCGCAGTAGGGCTTTTCGTAGTCAGGCAATCCGGACCACGGATCGTTGCGGGGCACCGCAGACGCGAGGGGGCGTTGCGCTGGCTTCAGGGAGGTACCATAGGCAACAGATCCATCGAGTCCGAGGTAGTCATGCCATTTCGTGTCCTGCTCATGGGTGGTACGGGGCAGGTTGGGTCCGCGGTCGTGGCCGCGTGCCTGGCCGAGCCGTCCTGCGCGGAAGTCGTTTTGATCAACCGACGGCCGGCATTGCCAGTGGCCGAGGCGCGCCTGCGCGAAGTGGTGTTGGACACCGGGGCCCCGGGCTTTCCTGATCAGGTTGCACGCGTCGCTCAAGCCTTGGTGGCATCAGGCGATCCGGTTTGTGGTGCCTCTTGCGTGGGCGTTGGGTCCGGCAGCATGAACTGGACCGAAGAACAGCTGAAGGCACTGGAAGTCGGCGTCGTTGGCGGCTTTGCCCGCGGCTGCCATGCCGGCGGTATCACGCGTTTCGCGCTGCTTTCCGCCGTCGGTAGCGATTCGCGAAGCCGTTTTCGCTATGTACGCGTCATGGGCCTGAAGGAAGCCACTGTCGAGGCCGTCGGCTTCGAGCGCCTCGCGATCTTTCGTCCCGGCATTATCGCCGGCAACGCGCACACGCCTGGCTACGTCGCATGGCTCGGCCGCCTCGTACCCGGCCGGTTTGGTGTGATCGAACAGGTCGACATCGGCCGGGCTTTTGTAGCCGAATGCAGGGACGATCATTCGCCGCGTGGCAGCGCTTATTTTGAGAACGGCGATATGAGGCGAATGGCACGCCAACGTGCATGAGTAGCGCAGCGTCCAGGCAACGTGTTGGTAGCGCAGCGGACTCACGCTGTCCTAACCGCTGCACGTGTCCGGTTGTCCGATGCTTGGACGTCCGCGGACACGATGATCCGTCTGCCTGACAGCCTGCTTTCGCTCTGGCTCGCTCCTTGCTTCCTCCTGGTCAGGAATCAGGGAGAGACCAGGTGGTCAATCGAACCGACGGCAAGGTGGCGGCTCGCGAGTGGGGCGGTGTGCCCTGGGATATGCAGAATTATGTCTTCTACTTTTTAAGATCGCGCCAGTTCCCCATTACGATCCGCAATACGCAGCTCGTTGCACAGGTCCTGATGCGGCGGCTCGCGTCCGGCCCGGTCGTGCATCGTGATCTTGATGTCGTCATTGAGAACAGTGACGTGGAGCACCTGCTGGATGATGGCGAACCAGGAACTTAGTTCTAGGAGCACACGCCTCAAGGCACCCGCGTTAACCAGGGCTCCATGAACGCTTCGAGGTTCACCCGAGGTGGCACCGTCAGCCCCGCGGCATGCACGAAACCCTGCGAGGCCTTCAGGAACGCCTGTTTCGCCCGCGCGGAATCCATGCGCGCGGCGGCCTGCTTTTGCCGGAGCTGCACGATATGCGCGGAAGGCTGGCCCGGTTTCGAAAACTTCGCATAGCGGCGCAATTCATCGGCAGCCACGGTGGTATCGCGCGCGGCGCGGTCCATGGCATTCCGGGCTTCAACGGCTTGGGCGAGCAGGGCGCTTGCCTCGGGGGAAAGATCCGCGGGGGAGGGGTTCTTGTGATCAGTCATGCTTTTTGAAACCCCGGAAACAACAAAGCCCCGCATCGCTGCGAGGCTTTGTCTTATAATTGGTGCCCAAGAGAGGACTCGAACCTCCACGGTTTTACCCGCTAGTACCTGAAACTAGTGCGTCTACCAATTCCGCCACCTGGGCAGGTGTCCCGGTAACAGCATTGCTGCCCCGTGAGCCGCGTAGATTAGGCAGGTCGGATACACTTGTCAACGATTTTCCAAAACGGGAAGTAAAAATTGTTACTTCCCCCCTTCAAGGTCCTTACGTGACGAAGAAAAACAAAGGTTCCGGTGCCCGCAAGGGGCCCCGCAAGCCCAAGGCGAGCCGCCCCGGAAAGGCGCTGGCCAAGTTCCGCGACCGCATTCCGGGTCCCGCGGTAGCCGATCCACATGCCGCGCGCGAAGCGCAGCGCTATGAGAATCCCATTCCCAGCCGCGAGGCGATCCTTGCGCTCCTCGAGGAGCGCGGTGAGCTGATGCTGGCCGAGGACATCGCCCGCGCCCTGCGGCTGTTCACCGATGACCAGATCAACGCGCTGGATAAGCGCCTGGGTGCCATGGTCCGCGATGGCCAGCTGCTGCGTAACCGCCGCAACGGTTATGCGCCGGCCCAGAAGCTCAACCTGATCCCCGGCCGCGTCATTGCCAACGCCGAGGGCTATGGCTTCCTGCGCCCGGACGAGGGCGGGGATGACCTCTACCTCTCGCCCTCGCAGATGCGCAGCGTGCTGCACGGTGACCGCGTGCTGGCCAGCGTCGTCGGCATCGACCGCCGCGGCCGACGCCAGGGCGCCATCGTCGAGGTGCTCGAGCGCCGCTCGCCGCGCCTGGTCGGTCGCGTGGTCGTCGAGAACGGCGTGACGCTGGTCGAGCCGGATGACCGTCGCCTGCACCAGAACATCATGATTCCCACGGGCCAGGACGCCGGCGCCCGTTCGGGCGAGATCGTGGTCGTCGAGATCACCGATCCGCCGACCCCGCATCGTGGTCCGCTCGGCGCCATCCGCGCCGTGCTCGGTGCCCGCCTGCAGCCCTCGCTGGTGGTCGAGATGGCTATCGCCAGCCACGACCTGCCGCATGAGTGGCCGCCGCAGGTCATCCGCCAGGCCGAAGAGGTGGAGCCCAAGGTCACAGCCGCCGAGCGCAAGGGCAAGGTCGATATCCGCAACCTGCCGCTGGTGACGATCGACGGCGAGGACGCCCGCGACTTCGATGACGCGGTATACGCGGAGCAGCTCCGCAACGGGGGCTTCCGCCTCATCGTCGCCATCGCCGACGTCTCGCATTACGTGCCGGTCGGCACCGCACTCGACGCCGAAGCTTACGAGCGCAGCACCTCCACGTACTTCCCCGGCTTCGTCGTGCCCATGTTGCCGGAGACCCTTTCCAACGGCATCTGCTCGCTGAACCCGAAGGTCGACCGCCTCTGCATGGTCTGCGACATGGAAGTGGATGCGGAAGGCGAGGTCCAGCATTCGAAGTTCTACGAAGCGGTGATGTACTCGCACGCGCGCCTCACCTACACCAAGGTGTGGCAGGCCGTGGGTGAGCGTGACCCGGCCGTGCGCGAAGAGATCGCCGACGTGCTGCCGCAGGTGGAAACGCTGCACCGCCTGTACAAGGCCATGGCGAAGGCGCGCAAGCGCCGCGGTGCCATCGATTTCGAAACGCCGGAAGTGAAGTTCCGCCTGACGCCGTCAGGCGATGTGATGGCCATGGGGGCCACCGATCGCAACGATGCGCACAAGCTGATCGAGGAATGCATGATCGCCGCGAACGTGCAGGCGGCGAAGTTCCTGTCCAAGCGGAAGATCCCGGCGCTGTATCGCGTGCATGCGCCGCCGCCGGTCGAGAAGTACGAAGACCTGCTGCAGTTCCTGCGCGAGTTCAAGCTGCGCCTGCCGCCGAACGATGAAGTGACGCCGGCGGATTTCTCCGCGCTGCTGAAAAAGGTGCACGACCGCCCGGAAGCCGAGCTGATCCAGTCGGTGTTGCTGCGGGCGCAGAGCATGGCCGTTTACCTGCCCAGCAACGATGGCCACTTCGGCCTCGCGTTGGACGCGTACGCCCACTTCACCTCGCCGATCCGCCGCTATCCCGACCTGCTCGTGCACCGCGCGATCCGCTATGCCCTGACCAAGGGCAAGCCGGCGGATTACGAGTACACCGAAGGCCAGATGGAAAAGATGGCCGTGCACTGCTCGCAGCGCGAGCGTCGTGCGGAAGAGGCCGAGCGCGATGTCGACGAGCGCTTCAAGTGCGCGTGGATGGAAAAGCACGTGGGCGAGGAGTTCGCGGGCACCATCACGGGCGTCACCTCGTTCGGCCTGTTCGTGGAACTGGCGGCCTCGCGTGTGTCGGGCCTGGTGCACGTCTCGCAGCTGCCGAACGACTATTACAAGTTCGATCCGGTACGCCACCTGCTGGCGGGCGAGCGCACGGGTGAGCGTTACCGCCTGGGCGACTACGTCAGCGTGCAGGTGCTCCGCGCGAGCATGGAAGACCGCAAGATCGACTTCCGCCTGAAGGCACGCCTGCAGGCGCTGCCGCAGCCCGTGCTGCCGCCGCCGGTCGCACCGCCGCCGGTGATGCCGGTCGGCACCGTGGCCCAGGTGGGTCGTGCCTTCGGTCGCGTGGTGAAGAAGGTGGCCGAAAAGCTTACCGGGAAGAAGGCCGCGGCTACCAAGGCACCCGTTTCGAAGGCACCGCCCGCGAAGGCTGCCGCAAGCAAGGCGCCGCCAACTCCGGCTGCGAAGGCCGCCCAGGCGAAGCCGGCACCCGTGAAGACGCCCGCGCCGAAGTCGCAGGCTCCGAAGGCACCGGCCGCGAAAGCCCCGGCGCCGCGCGGTCACGTCGCCCCGGCACCCGCGGCAAAGGCACCGGCAACGAAGGCCCCGTCGCAGAAGCCCGCACCGTCGAAAGCAGCGTCCACGCGCAAGCAGGCCGCGGTTGCCCCGGGCACGCCGGTTGGGGATCATGCGCTCCCCGCGCTTCCCCCGCTGCCGGCCGTGAAGAAGGCGGCGGCGAAGGCGCCGGCAAAGAAGGCCGCGCCGGCAAAGCCTGCCGCAACGAAGGCCGTGAAGAAGGGCACCGCGAACGCGGCACCCGCGAAGAAGGCCGCGGCAAAGAAAGCCGCGCCGCGTACGAACAAAGGCAAGCAGTAAGTCATGGCGACAGAAACGTGGATCGTAGGCATCAACCCGGTCGAAGGCGCCCTCGCCAACGATCCGGAGCGGGTGCGTGAACTGCTGGTCGAGCAGAACTCGAAGAACGCCCGCATCAACGAGATCCTGGCCGCCGCGCGCAAGCACGGCATCCAGGTGCGCACGATGGGCAAGGACCAGCTTGAGAAAATGAGCGGCGAAGCGCGCCACCAGGGCGTCGTCGCGCGTTATGAAACCCCGCCCATGCTCGGCGAGAACGAGCTGGAAAGCCTGGTCGAGAAGGCGGGCCCGGACTGCCTCATCCTCGTGCTCGATGGCGTGACCGACCCGCATAACCTCGGTGCCTGCCTGCGCAGCGCGGCGGCGGCGAAGGTCACGGCCGTGGTCGTCCCGAAGGATCGTGCCGTCGGGCTCACCCCGACGGTGCGCCGCGCATCCGCCGGTGGTGCCGACCTGGTACCGCTGGTGGCCGTGACCAACCTGGCGCGCGCGCTGCGTTCGATGAAGGACGCCGGCGTGTGGATCACCGGCATGGCCGGTGAGACCGAGCAGTCGATCTACCAGGTGGACTTCAAGGGCCCGGTGGCGATCGTGCTGGGTAGCGAAGGCGATGGCATGCGCCATCTCACCCGGGAAACCTGCGATTTCGTCGCGAAGATCCCGATGCCGGGCAACATGGAGAGCCTCAACGTCTCCGTGGCCACCGGTGTCGTGTTGTTCGAGGCGCTGCGCCAGCGAGGTATCAAGAAATGAGCAGCCTGCTGTGGCATGACTGGTGCGGCCTCGTTGGTGTAGCCCTGGTCCTGGTCGCGTTCTTCCTGCTCCAGGCGCACAAGCTCTCGGGGCAGGGCTACCCGTACCAGGTGATGAACCTGCTCGGTGCGTTCGGCATCCTGCTTTCGCTGATCTTCGGCACCTTCAATCTCCCGGCGTTCCTGCAGGAGATGGCCTGGTTCCTGATCAGCGTGTACGGCATCGTGCGCGGCGTACGCGCCCGCAAGGCCGCGCAGATCCTGCCGTAGCCAGCGCCCGTCTTGTGGGAGCGGGGGTGGGGGCGGGGGGGGGGGGCGGGCGCCCCCCCCCCCCCCCCCCGCGCCCCCCCCCAAGCCGGGGGGGGGGAGCGGGGGGGGAGGGGGGGCGGGGGAC
>NZ_JBVJMK010000002.1:318298-366884 GCF_055584245.1 Luteibacter sp. NPDC104163 | reverse complement strand
GCCCCCCAGTCCCCCCCCCCCCCCCCCCCCCCCGCGCCGGCGGGGGGCCCCCCCCCCCCCCGGGGGGGGGGGGGGGGGGGGGGTTTTGGTGGGCCCCCCCCCCCCCCCGCCCCCACCCCCGCTCCCACAGGGGTTTCGCCACGGGGTGTGGTGAGTGAGGGTTACTTGACGCCCTGGGTCTGGATCACCGGGGCGTCGCCGATCACGTCGGTGCCCTTGGGCGGTGTAAAGGTGAAGGTGTCCGCCGGAATGGCGGTGTTCTTCTGCCAGCCGGTGAACTGGATCTTGGTGATGTTGCCGAGCTGGTCCTTGAACTCCATGCGGGCCAGGCCGGTGGCGTCGAAGCCGAGGTCGGCGAAGTCGAACGCCGGGTCCTTTGCGGTCGAGGACAGCCGCAGCCACTGCATGCCGTCGTGTTCGCCCTGCTCCGCCACCTTGAAGAAACCCTTGTCGAGCTGCGACAGGTCGGTCAGCACGGTGAGCGGGCTCTGCGCCTCCTCGCTGCTCTGCTTGCGCACGGTGACCTGCTCGAGGTCCGGGTCGTACAGCCACACGCGGCTGCCATCGGCGACGATCGTCTGCTTCGACGGCGCCAGCACTTCCCAGCGGAACTGCCGCGGCGCTTCCAGCGACACCACGCCGGTGGTCGTCTTGCCCGGGCCACCATTCACGTCGAACAGGGTCTGGCTGAAGCGGCCGGTGAGCGAGTGCAGGCCCTTGGCGAAGGCATCCAGCCGCTCGCGCGCCGGGCCGGCCGCGGCGAAGGCAGGCAGGCTGAGCACGAGCAGCGACGCGGCGAGCAGGAAACGTTTCATGGATAAGGTTCCGTAGGGCGGGTGGCTTCGATACGACCGGGCGGTACGGCGATTGTCAGCGATCGGTTTCGAACAGCGACTTAAGCATATCGATGGCCTCGCCCGGCGAGATTTCGCCGGATTCCATCTTCTCGCTGATTTCGGCAATGGCACGGCCATCGCGGTGCCAGTACGGCGCCGCGCGGGTCGCGACATGGGCCGGCCGGGCTTCCTGGCCGAGCACCACGATTTCGGCCAGTTCGCCCTGCTCGGCGAAGATCACCTCGAGCGCGTCATCCACCTCGGCGGTGTGGCCGGCCGGGTACTCGCGCACGATGGTGCAGGCGCGGCCATCGGTGGCGCGCAGCTCCAGGCCCGGGATCGACGGGTTCAGTTCGAACACCACCTCGACCTCGTCCAGCACCTCGCGGGTGGGCGCCAGGTCGCCGGTAACGAGCAGGCTCCAGGGGCGCTGGCGTAGCGCGCCCGGCTTAACAGCGTTCATGCGGGTTAATCCTTGGGAGGCGGCGGCGCCAGTACTTCGCGGTTGCCGTTGTGCTGCGGCGCGCTGACGATGCCATCCTGCTCCATCTGCTCGACGAGGCGGGCGGCACGGTTGTAGCCAATGCGCAGGTGGCGCTGCACGCCGGAGATGGAGGCGCGGCGCGTCTCCGTCACCACGCGCACGGCGCGGTCGTACAGCGCGTTATCGCTGTCGCCATCGCCGTCGGCTTCCTGCGGCAGGCCGCTTTCATTGATGATCTTGCCATCGGACGTGCTCTGCACTTCCTCGAGCACACCCTCGATGTACTGCGGCGCACCCTGGGCACGCAGCCACTCGACGACGTTGTGCACCTCGTGGTCATCCACGAAGGCACCGTGCACGCGTTCGGGCGTGGCCGTGCCGGGCGGCAGGTAAAGCATGTCGCCGTGGCCGAGCAAGGCCTCGGCGCCCGACTGATCAAGGATGGTGCGCGAGTCGATCTTCGACGACACCTGGAACGCGATACGCGTCGGGATGTTCGCCTTGATCAGGCCGGTGATGACGTCCACCGAGGGACGCTGCGTCGCGAGGATCAGGTGCACGCCGGCGGCACGCGCCTTCTGCGCCAGGCGGGCGATGAGCTCTTCGACCTTCTTGCCGACGATCATCATCATGTCGGCGAATTCGTCGATGATGATGACGATATGCGGCAGCGGCTCCAGCGGCTCGGGGCCCATGCTGGGCATATCCGGGTTGGCGCGGAACAGCGGATCCAGCAGCGGCTGGCCGGAGGACTCGGCGTCCTTCACCTTCTTGTTGAAGCCACCGAGGTTACGCACGCCCACCGCGGCCATGAGCTTGTAGCGGCGCTCCATCTCGGCGACGCACCAGCGCAGCGCGTTGGCGGCTTCCTTCATGTCGGTGACGACCGGCGCCAGCAGGTGCGGGATGCCTTCGTAAACCGAGAGCTCCAGCATCTTCGGGTCGATCATGATCATGCGCACGTCCTTGGCGCTGCTCTTGTAGAGCAGGCTGAGGACCATGGCATTCACCGCCACCGACTTACCCGAACCGGTGGTACCGGCGACGAGCAGGTGGGGCATCTTCGCCAGATCGGCCACGACGGCCTTGCCGCCGATGTCCTTGCCCAGGGCCAGCGCCAGCGGCGACTTCACCTGGTCGTAGCGCTCGGATTTGAGGATCTCCGAGAGGTAGACGATCTGCTTCTTGGTGTTCGGGATTTCCAGGCCGATGACGTTCTTGCCCGGGATGACATCCACGACGCGGACGCTGACCACGGAAAGGCCGCGGGCGATGTCCTTGTCGAGGCTGGAGACCTGGCTGCCACGCACGCCGGCGGCGGGCTCCAGTTCGAAACGGGTAATGACCGGGCCCGGGTACACGCCGGCCACGCGGGCTTCCACGCGGAAATCGCGCAGCTTCAGCTCCACCTGGCGGGACAGCACCTCGAGCGTTTCCTCGGAATAGCCCGGGCCCTGCGGCGGGGCTTCATCCAGCAGCGACAGCGGCGGCACTTCGCCATCCATCGATGCGCCGGTGAACAGCGGGATCTGGTTTTCGCGGACGGCGCGGTCGCTCTTCACGACCATGGGCGCGGGCGTCTCGATACGCACCGGCTCGCGCTTGGCCTGCTTCACGGCCTCGGCCTTTTTCACCACCTCGCGCTCGGCGCGGGCGGAACGGGCGGCCATGACCTCGGGGGCCTGGCGCACCTTGCCACCGAACCAGCCGCCCATCTTCATGACGAGCTCGCCGGTGGCGTCCATCAGCTTGAACCACGACAGGCCGGTGGCCAGCGTGATCGCGATAAGGCACACCGCCAGCAGGAGCAGCGGTGCGCCCTTGTCGCCAAACGCATTGTGCAGGCCGTGGCCCACCCACTTGCCGACGATGCCGCCCGGGCCTTCCGGCAGGATGGGCGAATCGACGTTCAGGTAGATGAGGGCCGGGGCCGTGATGAAGAAGAACACGAAGCCGATCAGCCGCAGGGAGGGTTCCCACGGCTGGACGTTGCGCTCGCCACGGTGGCGGATGACCTGGATGCCCAGGGCAAGCAGGAGCAGCGGAAAGAAGTAGGAAACGAGCCCGAAGATGTACCGGAGCAGGTTGGCGATGTTCGCGCCCACCGCGCCACCGAAGTTGGTGGCGTGCTCGGCCACGCCCATGTGGCCCCAGCTGGGATCCTGGTCGTTGTAGCTCAGCAGGCATACCAGGAGGTACAGGGCGAGCGGGAGCAACAGCAGTGCCCCCGCTTCACGGAGCCGGCGCTTGAGCTCCTCGCTCAAGCCCGGCTTTTCGGCCTTGGGCTGGGCCCGGGCCTGTTTCTTAACCACTTTCGCGCTGCGCGCCACTTAGCGAACCACTCCGGCTTCGGTGCGGGGCATCATGCCATGCCCTGAAGCGCCGGGTGCACCAGCTTGCCGCCTTCCACGTTGATACCGGCGGCCAGCGGGGCGTAGTCGCGCCACTCGTTGCCGGCGGCCAGGCGCTGCACGTACGGCAGGATGGCGGCCGAGATGGCGGTCGACGAGGTCTGCGGCACGGCGCCCGGCATGTTGGTCACGCAGAAGTGCGTCACGCCGTGGACGGTGTAGGTCGGCTCCTTCCAGGTGGTCGGGCGCGAGGTCTCGAAGCAGCCGCCCTGGTCGATCGAGATATCGACGAGCACGGAGCCCTTCTCCATGGTCTTGACCATGTCCTCGGTGACGACGCGCGGGGCCTTGGCGCTGGGGATCAGCACGGCGCCGACGACGATATCGGCGTTACGGACTTCCTCGGCCACCGACGACTCGTAGGCATACAGGGCGGTGACGTTGGGGCCCAGGGCCATCATTTCAGCCATGCGGTCCGGACGCTTGTCGAAGACCACCACGTTGGCACCGGCCTGGGCGGCCAGGGCGGCGGCGTTGCCACCGGCGGCGCCAGCGCCGAGCACCACGACCTTGCCACGCGGGGTGGAGGCCATGCCGCCGAGCAGCTTGCCCTTGCCGCCGTTCGGCTGGTGCAGGAGCGTGGTGCCGATCTGGGTGGCGATGCGGCCGGCGATGACCGACATCGGCAGGAGCAGCGGCAGCGCGCCGTTCTCGTCCACCGACTCAAAGGCGACGCCGGTCAGGCCGATATCCAGCAGGCTCTTCGTGAGCGCCGGCTCGGCGGCCAGGTGCAGGTAGCAGAACAGCAGGTGGTGCTTCTTAAGGAGCTTGAGATCGCCCTCGATCGGTTCCTTGACCTTGACGATCAGCTCGCCCTTCTCGTACACGGCGGCCGCATCGGCCACCACGGTGACGCCCAGTGCCGAATAGTCGGCATCCGAGTAGCCACTCTTGGTGCCGGCGCCGGCCTGGATGAACACTTCATGGCCACGGCGGACGAGGTCGGCGGCGGCGGCCGGGATGAGGGCCACGCGGCCTTCAAGGGTCTTGGTTTCGGAGGGGATACCAATGCGCATCTTAGGGAAGATCCTGAAAGTACAGAAATAAGCCCCCATGTGGGGACATGGGCGGCCACCGGCATGTAGCGAATGTCTTGAATCGCACCCCCGTCTTCCCCATTCTTCCGGGTCGACGCAATCTCGCGGAACCTCGACACGGCTTCAGCTTCCTGCCGCAAGAGGCGAGCGGTACGAATGAAACAGCCGCAGCAAACCTGAAGGATTATACATGAGCACCCCCAAGCACAGCCGACTGCTTATTCTCGGCTCCGGCCCGGCCGGCTACACGGCCGCCGTGTACGCGGCGCGCGCCAACCTGAAGCCGATGATGGTCACCGGCCTGCAGCAGGGTGGCCAGCTGATGACCACCACCGAGGTGGACAACTGGCCGGGTGACGAAAAGGGCGTGCAGGGTCCGGAGCTCATGCGCCGCATGGCCGAGCACGCCGAGCGGTTCGAGACCGAGATGGTCTTCGACCACATCCATAACGTGGACCTCAACAACCGCCCGTTCCGCCTGAAGGGCGACGGCGGCGAGTACACCTGTGACGCCCTGATCATCACCACCGGCGCCACCGCCAAGTACCTGGGCATCGCCTCCGAGGAGAAGTTCAAGGGCCGCGGCGTCTCCGCCTGCGCCACCTGCGATGGCTTCTTCTTCCGCGAGCAGGACGTGGTCGTGGTCGGCGGCGGCAACACCGCCGTGGAAGAGGCCCTGTACCTCTCCAACATCGCTCGCAAGGTCTACCTGGTCCACCGCCGCGACAAGCTGCGCGCCGAGAAGATCCAGCAGGACAAGGTCTTCGAGAAGGCCGCGGCCGGCAAGATCGAGCTGATCTGGAACAGCCAGGTCGATGAGGTGCTGGGCGACGACTCCGGCGTGACCGGCGTGCGCGTGAAGGACGTGAACACCGGCACCAAGCGTGACCTCGATGCCCAGGGCTTCTTCGTGGCGATCGGCCACACCCCGAACACCGGCATCTTCGATGGCCAGCTCGACATGAAGGATGGTTACATCCAGATCCAGTCCGGCCTGGCCGGCATGGCCACCGCGACCTCGGTCCCGGGCGTCTTCGCCGCGGGCGACGTGGCCGACCACGTGTACCGCCAGGCGATCACCTCGGCCGGCTTCGGCTGCATGGCCGCGCTGGATGCGGAACGCTGGCTCGATACGAACCACAAGCTCGACTGATGGAACCCCGGCCCCGCGCTGCCCACGGCACGCGGGGCCTTTCGTCATGAACGACGTCCGCTTCCTGCAGGGCCTGCGCGATGTCCCCGCCGCTGACTGGGACGCGCTCATCCCCGATGGCAACCCCTTCGTTTCCCATGCGTTCCTGCACGGGATGGAGGCGAAAGGCTGCCTGCGTGAAGACTATGGCTGGGCGCCCTACCACCTCGCCATCTACGACGAAGGCCGCCTGGTCGCCGCCGCACCCACCTACCTGAAGGGCAACTCGCACGGCGAGTTCGTCTTCGACTGGAGCTGGGCCGCCGCCTGGGAGCGCGCCGGCGGGCAGTACTACCCGAAGCTGCTGGTCGCCTCGCCCTACTCGCCCGTCCCCGGCCCGCGCCTGTTGGTGCGCGAGGGGCCGCTGGCCGATGTCTACCGCAACCAGCTGACCGCCGCGCTGGTGGACGAGGCCGACCGGCTCGGGCTCTCCTCGATCCACGCCAACTTCCTCGCCCCCGCCGACCTGCACGCGTTCGACGACCGCTGGCTCGAGCGCGCCGACTACCAGTTCCACTGGCACAACCAGGGCTACGGGTCGTTTGATGATTTCCTCGCCGCGCTCACCGCGAAGAAGCGGAAGAACATCCGCCAGGAACGGGCTAAGGCGCACGCCTCCGGCCTCAGCCTGGAGATGCGCGGTGGCGATGAACTCTCCGATGCGGAGTGGCGGCAGATCCATGCGCTATACGAGCTGACCTTCGACATGAAGGGCAACCACGCCGCGCTTACCGCCCGTTTCTTCCAGTACCTGGGGCGCACGCTGGGTCGCAACGTGCAGGTCGCCCTGGCCCGTGACCAGCACGACATCGTGGCGATGGCGCTGTTCCTCCAGGGTGGCGGCGCGCTGTACGGGCGTTACTGGGGCGCGAGCGTCGAGGTCTCCGGGCTGCATTTCGAGCTGTGCTACTACCGCGGCATCGACCATGCAATTCGCGAAGGGCTGTCACGTTTCGAGCCCGGGGCCCAGGGCGAGCACAAGCTGGCCCGCGGCTTCCTGCCGACGCTCACCCACTCCCGCCACTACATCGCCCACGATGGCTTCCGCCGCGCCGTGGCCGAGGCTCTTGAACACGAAGCCCAACACCGCGAGGCTTACCGCGCCGAACTGCTCACCCATTCGCCGTACGCGGACCGATGATTCGCCTGCCCCAGCTCCACCCTGCCCGGCCCAGCCAGTTCCCCGACCCGGAACAGGCCATGGACGACCCGAACGGCCTGCTCGCGTGGGGCGGCGACCTGTCGGCCGCGCGCCTGCTCGCTGCCTACGGCCAGGGGGTGTTCCCGTGGTTCAACGCCGACGAGCCGATCCTGTGGTGGTCACCCGACCCGCGCTGCATCTTCCGCACGGATAGCGTGCACATCAGCCGCAGCCTGAAGAAGCAGCTCGCGAAGTCGAACTGGCGGCTCACCGCCGACACCTCGTTCGCCCGCGTGATGCGCGCCTGCGCCGAACCACGCAACGGCCAGCCCGGCACGTGGATCAGTGAGGAGATGATCGCGGCCTACATGGAACTGCACCGGCTGGGCCATGCGCACAGCGTGGAGGTGTGGGATCGCGGGTCGCTGGTCGGCGGCATTTATGGCGTCGCGATCGGCCGGCTGTTCTGCGGCGAGTCGATGTTCAGTGCACGCACGGGTGGTTCAAAGGTCGCGCTGGCGGGGCTGTGCCAGCTGCTGCACGGCTGGGGTTTCCCGCTACTGGACGCTCAGGTCACCAACCCGCACCTCGTGAGCATGGGTGCGATCGAGGTGCCGCGTAAGCAGTTCGTCGCGCAGGCACGGCGGTTAGCAGCGATGCCCGGCATGCCCGGCAGCTGGATCAAAGCCCAAGTCCCGCTGCCCACAGCACCTTGACGTCGCGTGACTGTGTGCCTGTGTGCCTGTGTGCCTGTGTGCCTGTGTGCCTGTGTGACGGTATGACCGTGGGAGCGCGCTTGCGCGCGATGGGTGCTCGCGACCAGGCCAACGCAGGCAAGCAACGGCGACTGACATCGGTTCATTCGCTGGCACGAATGCATGTAACCAGCGGCTTGCGCCGCCTCGCGCTCTGACGCCTCCGGAAAGAGGCCTTGGGGCCCACCCTCGCTGCTCAGACAGGTCCTCCGCGTTCGTACCGGAGTGCGCCTCCGGCGCAAATCTACTTATTGGCCTACGGCCGCTCTCTTGTGCGGAACTCGCCTCGAGGGTGGGCCCCAAGACCTCCCGGACGCACTGAGGTTCATGGTGGGAGAGCCGGATTTCGCTTCGTATCCAGGGTGCGGACACCCGTGGACGGACACGGTTTCGTCCGCGGACAGTCCGGCTCGCGTGAGCTGGGTTCGTCCAAATGGCTTTGCAGCGCGGTTTCAATGGCGAACTCGCCGTTGGCACGGCGGATGCAACCTCCATGGCAAGGGCCCTCGGGCTCACCTCTTTAATCACGGAGACCTGCCATGAAAACCGAAACCTTCCTGCTGAAGACCTTCTTCGCCGCCGCCGTGCTGCTGAGCGTTCTGACGATGGGTGCGATGGTCACGACCACCGCGCCGGTGGTGCCGGCCACGGCGATCGCCGCGGTTCGCTAAGCGGTCCAGCATCATCACTGCGCGCGGCATCTCTCACGGACAAAGGTCAATTGAGCAAGGGCCGGCCACGCACTATCAGCGTATCGTGGCCGATCGCAAGAATAATCCCCTCGCTGGCGTGGCGACTGAAATGCTGGCAACCTGCCGCGAACATACGGGGGCTAGGCCATGGGGTCATTCGTTAGCGCGCTTTTGTCGGGGATACTCAGGGGCGCAACTGGGAAGCGTCCGAAGCGGACGAAGCCGGCATCGGAACGATCTCCTGCAAAACCATCGACCCGGGGCCACGGCGACTACAGCCATGAGGTTGTAGGGGAGGCAAGCTACCAGTTGGCTCTACAGCGACTGCGTCGTTCGAAAGAGAAGCCGTTCCACCGCGCTCAGCTACTACCCGAATCTGATAATCCGTATGACGCCAACGCTGTCCGCGTAGCTATCGCCGGCGAGGTTGTTGGCTATCTCCCGAGGCCGAAGGCGCGCGAGTGGCGTCGACGTGGCGGCCCAACGTCGTGCGACGCCTACCTTGCCGATGCGGGCGGCGAGAAGAACATCGGTGTCTGGCTTAGGTTTTGACAACAGTTCGTTTGCCCCAGCACTGGAGAGAAGCATGCACCCTCCGATGGACCTTGGGCTCACGATGGTGAGCCATCGAACGTATGCCGAGACGGCCGCCAAGATGGGACTCTCTCCACTCGGGAATCGCCTGGTCTGTATGGACAGGATTATCGGCTGGCGGACGAACCGCCGCGCATATGTGCATCCCGAGGTCTTCCGGGTGCTATTCGGTCGATATCCTATGGGCTACCAGCGCGCGCACCTTCCGGGAAAGGACGTTAAAGGGCCGCTTTCGGGCTGGCAAAGAGTCCACTGAAACGACTCTCCAGCGCCTCAATGCGTCCGGGAGGTCTTGGGGTCCACCCTCGAGGCGAGTTCCGCACAAGAGAGCGGCCGTAGGCCAATAAGCACATTTGCGCCGGAGGCGCACTCCGGTACGAACGCGGAGGACCTGTCTGAGCAGCGAGGGTGGACCCCAAGGCCTCTTTCCAGAGACGTCCGAGCGCGAGGCGGCGTCAGCCGCTGGTCACATGCATTCGCGCCAGCGAATGAACCGATTGCATAGCGCGAGGCCGAAGGCGAGCCTGCTCGATCGTGAAAACTACCGCGCCCGGTGCCCGCTCATCTCCGCACCAGCATTCTTCGGCAACAACGCGCACACTGGCGCCGCGATCAGCGAGATGAAGGTCACCACCAGAAACGCCACGCTGAAGTCCGGCAACGCCGCATGCTCACGGCCGCCCCATACCACGCTCACCTGGAGCGCCGCAGCCGCAACGCAGATACCCAGCGACAGCATCAGCTGCTGGAACGTCGTGTAGAAACTCGTCGCGCTAGAGAACCGCTCGCTGGGCACGTCCGCGTACGCCACGGTGTTGTACGCGCTGAACTGCAGCGACTGGAAGAAGCCCGAGAACAACAGCACCGCGTAGATGATCCACAGCGGCCAGTCCGGCCGGAACGCCGCGCACAGCGCCACGCAGATCATCGAGAACACGCCGTTCCACACCAGGGTCGCGCGGAAGCCCCAGCGGCGCAGCACCGGCGCGGCGGTGGCCTTCATCAGCATCGCGCCCAGCGCGGAGACGAAGGTGATCACGCCGCTATGCGCCGCTGACAGGCCGAAGCCCAGCTGCATCATCAGCGGTAGCAGGAACGGCACGGCGCCCGCGGTGATGCGCGTCAGCGAACCGGCGATCACGGAAAGCCGGAACGTCGTGAAGCGCATCAGCGTCATGTCGAGGATCGGATGCTCGACCCGCCGCGAATACAGCAGGTACCCTGCGCCCGCGACCATGCCCGCGATGATCAGCCCGGTCGAACCGACCAGCGACGAGGACCCGCGGCTGGCCAGTTCCAGGCCGAACACAAGGCAGGACAGCGAGACGCCCGAAAGCACGAACCCGATCCGGTCGAACGGCACGCGCTCGGTCAGGCGCACGTCGGGGATGTACTTCGTGGCGAGCCACATGCCGGCGAGGCCGATGGGCACGTTGATGTAGAAGATCCAGCGCCACGACACCCAGGTGACGATGAAGCCGCCCAGCGGCGGCCCGACCACCGGGCCGATCAGCGCGGGTACCAGCAGCCACGACATGGCGCTGACCAGCTCCGACTTCGGCACCGAGCGCAACAACACCAGGCGGCCGACCGGCACCATCATGGCGCCGCCGATACCCTGCAACAGGCGCGAGACGACCAACAAAGGCAGGTTCGAGGCGAAGCCGCACAGGATCGAGCCCACGGTGAACAGCGCGATGGCCGCGCGGAAGACGTTGCGGGAGCCGTAGCGATCGGCGATGGCGCCGCTGGCGGGGATGAACACGGCCAGGCTCAACATGTACGAAGTCAGCGCCACGCTCATATGCAGCGGCGAAACATCGAAGGAGGTAGCCATGGCCGGCAGCGCGGTGGCGAGGATGGTGCCGTCCAATTGCTCCATAAACATCGCGCTCGCGATGATCAGGGCAACGGTGCGAAAGCCAGGGGCGGTGGTCATCCGGGGGAGCGCGGCGGAGGTGCGGCTAGTTTAGCAGGCCTGCCCATGTACGGTCGCTCCGGAACACGCGTTCTTCCCCGGAAAGCGGGTCTATGAAGAATAATTCACGCGCAAGCAGGCACATCGGCTCGGCGAAACCCGGCGCTTCCTCGCGCAGTTCGGGATAGAAGGTGTCCCCGGCGATCGGCGCGCCCAGCGCTGCCATGTGCACGCGCAGCTGGTGCTTGCGGCCGGTGACGGGCTGCAGCCGGTAACGCCAGAGCGTTTCGCCGCGCTCGATCACGTCGATCGTCGTCCGTGCATTCGGTTCGCCAGGGACCTCCTGCATGCGGAAGAACGGTTCGCCTTTCTCGAGCCGGCTTTCGTGCACGTAAGGGAAGCTCAGCCCAGGCAGCGGCGGCGCCAGCGCCTCGTACACCTTGCCGATGCGCCGCTCGCGGAAGAGTCGCGTGTAGGCATCGCGACTCGACGGCCGCGCGGAGAACACCACCAGCCCCGCGGTCGCCCGGTCGAGCCGGTGGAGCGCCACGAGGTCGGGGTTGCCCAGGCGCCGGGCGAGACGCACCGAG
Source organism: Luteibacter sp. NPDC104163 (assembly GCF_055584245.1). Lineage (NCBI taxonomy): Bacteria > Pseudomonadati > Pseudomonadota > Gammaproteobacteria > Lysobacterales > Rhodanobacteraceae > Luteibacter > Luteibacter sp. NPDC104163. The sequence continues at coordinate 355,234 of NZ_JBVJMK010000002.1, read as the reverse complement.
AGCGTTTCCTCGACGTAGGCGCCCGCGGGCATCACCGGGAGGAAGTGCGGCTTGTCGGCCACGACGAGGTCATCGTCCGCATGGACGATCGTCTCCTCGAACGGGATCGGCGCCTCGGCCGGGACCTCGCGGCGGTAGTACACCGCGCCTCCGGCACGGTAGGGCGCCTGCGGATCGAGCGGCACGTCGCCATCATCGACCAGGCCGCGCGCCATCCGCTGGCTCCATTCCGTCAGCGGGATGGCGGGGAAGCGTTCGGCGAGGAAGGCCAGCACGGTCGGCCATGGGCCTGGCGGCAGTGCGACGCGGCTCTTAGGGAGGTCGGGCATACGGGTTATTGTGCCTTGACGCAGGCCCATCGCGCGCAAGCGCGCTCCCACGGGGCTGGCGCGTGGTTGGGCACACCGTGCTGTTGTGGGAGCGCGCTTGCGCGCGATGGCCCCAACCGTGTCGCAGGCAAGCCTGCGCAAGACGCCGCGGCCGTCGTTGCGCATATACTCATCACACCCGTCCCCACCCCGCCTTTGAGGTCGTTGCGCCCGTGATCGGCCGTTTCTTCAGGAAGCTTTTTGGCGGCGGCGCGCCCGCGCCCCAGGCAAAGGCGGAGCATGCGTTCGTGGCCGTGGCGGTGGAGGACACGCGCGGGCCGGTCAACGCCATCGTCGCGGAGGAAGTGGAGGATCGCTTCTATCGCCTGCTGCTCGGCGTGGCGCCCTCAGCCGAGCCGGCGATGAGCGCGACCGAGCAGGTCGCAATCCGCCGCGTGCGTGATGCGTTTGGCGCCGAACGTTTCGATGTCAGCACCCTGCCCCGGCTGCCTTCCGTCGTGCCGCAGCTCATGCGCTCCCTGCGCAACGACGACACCAACAGCCGCATGCTGGCCGAGCAGATCAGCCGGGATACCGTGCTGGTCGGCGAAATCATCCGGGTGGCGAACAGCGCTTATTTCCGCACCGCGCGGCCCGTCACCGGACTACCGCAGGCGATCACCCTGCTGGGCCAGAACGGCCTGCGCCGGGTGGTGATGCAGCTGGTCATGCGGCCGATCCTGCGCACGGATACCGACCCGACGAGTCGCGCTGCCGGCGACCGTCTCTGGGAGCACGCCGAACGCTGCGCGCGCACCTGCGTGTTCCTGAGCCGCCCGGCGGCCGATCCCTTCGAAGCCTTCCTGGCCGGGCTGGTCAGCCAGACCGGCGCGCAGACCCTGCTGATGGAGCTGGATGCGGCGGGCCTGGCGCAGGAAAGCCTGAGCCGCCCGTTCATCGCGGCGGTGGGCCAGCAGATCGAACGGCTGTCGCTACACGCGGCGCGCCACTGGCACTTCCCCTCGCGCGTCGTGCAGGCACTGGCCGAGCGCGCGGACCCGGCCGACGCCGGCGCACGCACGCCGCTGGGCCGCGCACTGCTGGCCTCCAGCCGCGTCGCCATGCTGGACGTGCTGGTGGAGAACGGCCTGGCCGATCCGGAAAGTGTCCTGCTGGCGACGCCGACGCAGGGCTTTAGCCAGGAGCGGCTGCTGGCGGCGCGGGATGAATTGCGCGCACCGGCGGCTGCGGAAGCCTGAGCTGGTTGAAGGGGGCTCCCGGATGTTGTGGGACCGCGCTTGCGCGCGATCGGGCGCGCGACTTGCACCTATCGCGCGCAAGCGCGCCCCCACAACTCAACGGGAGCATCAGCTCCTACGGCCGCGCGTGGATCAGCGCTGGACGCCCGTTGCGAGGACGTCGGTCCAGAGCTGGTTGGCCAGGTCCTTCGCGGCAGCCTGCAGCAGCGCTGGCACCTGGGTGTCGAAGCGTGGCTGGGCGGCGTTGAGCGGCAGGGCCTGGCTCACGCGGTAGCTCTTCGCCACGATCTTGCCGCGGGCGACGATGCGGCAATCGGCCTGCAGGTCGATCGCCGTACCCGGCACATCCGCCTGCGGGGTGGCCACCACGGCCACGTCCACGTTGCGGCAGCCGATGATCAGGTCGGTGAAGTACTTCGGCTGCAGCGTCGTGCGCAGCTGGGCCTGGATGACGCCGACCACATCGGGCGACACCTGCACCAGCGCCTTCGCGTCGAGGCCCTTCACGGTGATGACCGTGGCGCCCTTGTTCTCAACCGTAAGCCACGGCGAGTCCGGGCTGGCGGCGACCATGCGGGTGGCATCGGCTTCGATCATGGATTTGCCACCACAGGCGGCGAGCAACAGGGCCGCGGCGGCGACCGGCAAACACTTCATCACGAACAGAACCCCTGGTTTCCCCCAAAACAAGCCGGGCAATGTACCTGCCGGGGGCAGCCGCGGCAATGCGCGCCGGCCTGCCAGGTGCAGGAGTTGCGGCGTGGAACGCAGAACCGAGGGGAGTCAGGGCGGCGGCAGCAGGTCGTCCAGGTCGATGCCGTTCTTCGCGCGGGTCATGATCTCGTCGGGCGTCGGGCCCTGTCGGGTCAGGTCCACCATGTCCTGGTTCATGAGCACGTAGGGGCGCATCCGCGCTTCGTACGCTGCGAACGCCTCGTCGGCGTCCTCGCGGTTCCGCCCGAGCTCGCGCGCAAGGACAAAGGCGCCCACCAGCGCGAGGCTCGTGCCCTGCCCCGAAAACGGCGAGGCGCAGTGCGCAGCATCGCCGGCCAGCACGACGCGGCCCTTCGACCACGCCGGCATGCGAATCTGAGCCAGTTCGTTGTAGTAGAACTCGCTGGCCTCGCGCATCGCGCGGATCAGCCGCGGCATGTCGCCACCGAACGAAGCACAGCGGCTGGCGACTTCCTCGCGCTGCGCCGCCGTGTCATCGCGTGCGATCTGCTTGCCGTCCGTGCCGAAACCGACGCCGACGCGCAGTTCCGTCTTGTCCCTGCTCGGATAGATGACGAACCCCGCCGTCTCGCTGCGATGCGCGATCTCCCAATCGGCCTGCCCGAGCAGGTTAGGCGTACTGAACAGCGCGAGCACCACGTCGAGCGGCCGGACCACCGCGGCTTCATCGGCAAACACGAGCCGGCGCGTCTTCGAGTAGATGCCATCGGCACCGATGACGAGATCGAAGCGGCGGACCGCGCCGCTCGCGAACGTCACCTCCGGCGCGATGCCGTCATCGTGGATGGCGGCGATGCTCTCGTCGTAGATCTGCTCCACGTCGACGCCGAGCACCGCGGCAAGCATGGCGCACAGGTCATCGCGGAAGATCTCGATGTCATCGCTGTCGAGGCGACCCGCGCTGAAGGTCCGCTCGGTGGTCCGCGAAAGCTCACGCCCTTCGGCATCGATCACCTGCATCCCCTTCAACCGCGTGCGCAGGGAGCGCGCCTGCCCGAGCAGGCCCATGGCCGCGACGACATCCAGGGCCTTCCCGCGGATATCCACCGCCTGGCCCCCACGCCGGAGGGCTGGCTCGCGTTCGACCAGGGTCACCCGGAAGCCCTCGCGGGAAAGCCAGTAGGCGGCCGCGAGGCCGGCCACACCTGCACCAGAGATGAGGACGTTACGGACCATGACTTCCCTCGCGACCGTGCTTTTATCGGGCCGGTGACACTCTACGGAACCCCCGCGCTTCCGGTTTGTCTCAATGCACGATGTCGGCAGGTTGTGCGCCCTGCCGAATTTGTCTCTACGGAGCGACCGGCGGTTGCCGATAGTCCCGGGATGCATATCTGGATTTCACTGATGGCGGGTGGCCCCCAGGATGGCCAGCGTTTCACACGAGAGTTCTACACGCCCCGGAGCGTCCCGCCGGCCATGCGCGCGAGCGATGGCCAGGTGTGCTGCCCGGTCGCGATGCGCGCCGGGGCCAAGGCGGCCGTCTGCGTGGTCGTCCACCCGCATGCCCGCCCGGAGGAGATCGAGCGGGCAATCGACGCCATGGTGGCAGCCTGTGAAGGTGAGGCGATTTCCGGCAAATAGCGGTTAAGTGTATGATGTGCCTTTTAATCCTTCGGCAGGATCCTTCGTTTGGTCTTTTCCGCACGCGCCCCTGAGCCCGGCGATGCCCTTACCCGGCTGAGCTGGCAGGACTTCGAGCATCTGCTCGCGGAGCATTACCGCGCGCAGGGCTACCGTGTGGAACTGGTGACGGCGCACGACCTGAAGGCGCTGGGCCAGACCGGCCTGGACATGCGTCTGTTCCGCGGCAGCGAGAGCACGATCGTCCAGTGCGGCCAGTGGGACGCGATTTTCGTGGACCTGCCTGAAGTCCAGAAGCTCATGAGCGCCATGCTCAACGAGGCCGCCGGCCGCGGCGTGCTCGTCACCCGCGGTGCGTTCACGCCCGCCGCCCGCAACGCCGTGCTGCGCCAGCCGCGTGTCCACCTGGTGGATGGCGAAGTGCTGCGCGCCATGCTGAAGCTGCCCGACCACCTCGACACCGCGCCGGTCGGCACGCGCCCCGCCGAGAAGGTCGCCCGCACCGCCGCAGCCGCTCGCCGCCGTTCCAGCACGAAGGGCAACCCCCGCGGCCTGGTCGTCCCGGCGATCATGGGCGTCGTCATCCTTGGCCTGCTCGGCCTGTTCGGCTGGCGCGCGATGAGCACGCGTGAGGATGCGCCACCGTCGGCCGCCGCATCGGCTTCGCCGCTTTCCACCGCCTCGGCGGCGCCGGCACCCGCCCGCACGCCGCCGCCGGTGATCGAGCCTGCGCCGGCCCCGGCCAGCGCCCCGCTGACGTCGGCCCGTGCCGCCGATGCAGCCGCGAGCGACGGCCTCGCCCACGAGCTTGCCGAGCGCGAGCGCGTACGCCGCGAGGACGCCTCCGCGAACCGCAAGAAAGCGGAAGACGCCATGAAAGTGATGGAGCGCAATACGCGCGAGGTCGGTTCGTACCAATAACGCGCGATCTTTCACGCGTTTGCCATCACCCCGGGCCTAGGCTGGGCAGCGAATCCTGCCGCTCCCCGGACCCTCCCCATGACCGATACGCCGCTCGATCCCGATCTGCTGCGCCGCATGCATGCCTACTGGCGCGCCGCCAACTACCTCACCGTCGGCCAGATCTACCTTCGCGACAACCCCATGCTCGACGAGCCGCTGAAACGCGAGCACATCAAGCATCGCCTGCTCGGCCACTGGGGCACGACCACCGGCCTCAACTTCATCTACACCCATCTCAATCGCGCCATCGTCGACCGCGACCTCAACATGATCTACGTGATGGGCCCCGGCCACGGCGGACCCGGCCCGGTCGCGCATACCTACCTCGAAGGCTCGTACACCGAGATCTACCCGCGCATCGATCGCAGCAAGGCTGGCATGCGCGAGCTGTTCCGCCAGTTCTCCTGGCCGTATGGCATCCCGAGCCACGTCGCGCCGGAAACGCCAGGCTCCATTCATGAAGGCGGCGAGCTGGGCTATTCGCTTTCGCACGCGTTCGGCGCGGCGTACGACAACCCCGAGCTGATCGTCGCCTGTGTCGTCGGCGATGGCGAAGCGGAGACCGGTGCGCTCGCGACGAGCTGGCATTCGAACAAGTTCCTCAACCCCGTGCGTGATGGCGCGGTGCTGCCGATCCTGCACCTCAACGGCTTCAAGATCGCGAACCCCACCGTGCTCGCGCGCATCGAGCCGGATGAGCTGCGTGACCTGATGCGTGGTTACGGCTACGAGCCGCACTTCGTCGAAGGCCACGAGCCGGAGAAGATGCACCAGGCCTTCGCCGCGGCGCTGGATGCCTGCCTGGACGAGATCCGCCGGATCCAGAAGGAAGCGCGCGAAGAGAGCGCCGACAACGCACGGCGCCCGCGCTGGCCGATGATCGTGCTGCGCAGCCCCAAGGGCTGGACCGGCCCGAAGGAAGTGGATGGCAAGCCCGTGGAAGGCACATGGCGCGCCCACCAGGTACCGCTGTCGAACTTCGACAAGGACGAGCACGTGCAGCAGCTCGAAGACTGGATGAAGAGCTACGACGCGCACGAACTGTTCGACGAGGAAGGCCGCTTCCGCGAAGAGTTCGCCTCACTCGCACCGAAGGGCCAGCGGCGCATGGGCATGAACCCGCACGCGAACGGCGGCCTGTTGCTGAAGCCGCTGCACATGCCGCACTTCGCGCCGTTCGCGGAAGAGGTGAAGACGCCGGGCGACCACAAGGCCGAAGCGACGCGCGTCCTCGGGCGCTTCTTGCGCGAAGTGATGCGCCAGAACATGCATACGTTCCGTGTGTTCGGCCCCGACGAAACCGCATCCAACCGTCTCGAAGCGATCTATGAAGCGAGCCCGAAAACCTGGCTCGCCGAATACGAAGGTGTCGACATGGATCTCGCCCCCGATGGGCGGGTGATGGAAGTGCTGAGCGAGCACCAATGCCAGGGCTGGCTCGAGGGCTATCTGCTCACCGGGCGCCATGGCTTCTTCTCCTGCTACGAAGCCTTCATCCACATCATCGATTCCATGTTCAACCAGCATGCGAAGTGGCTGAAGACCACGCGCAAGATGGAGTGGCGTCCGCCGATCGCTTCGCTGAATTACCTGTTGAGTTCGCACGTGTGGCACCAGGACCACAACGGGTTCTCGCACCAGGATCCGGGTTTCATCGACCACGTGGCGAACAAGAAATCCGAGATCGTGCGGATCTACCTGCCACCGGATGCGAACTGCCTCCTGTCGGTCGCCGACCACTGCCTGCGCAGCCGGCACTACGTCAACGTGATCATCGCGGGCAAGCAGCCCGACTGGCAGTGGCTGAACATTGACGACGCCATCCGCCATTGCGCGGCGGGCGCCGGCATCTGGGAATGGGCCGGCCGTGGTGGCGACGATCCCGATGTGGTGATGGCCTGCGCCGGCGACGCGCCCACGGTGGAGGTGCTTGCCGCCGTGATGCTGCTGCGCGAGTACGTGCCCGACATCCGCATCCGCGTGGTGAACGTGGTGGACCTGATGTCGCTGGAGACGCCGGATGAGCACCCGCACGGCATGGACGACGATCGCTTCGATGACCTGTTCACGAAGGACCGTCCGGTGGTCTTCGCCTTCCATGGCTACCCCGGCATCGTGCACAAGCTCACCTACCGCCGGCACAACCACGACAACTTCCACGTGCGCGGCTACAAGGAAGAAGGCACCACGACCACGGCGCTGGACATGATGGTGTTGAACAACATGGACCGCTTCCAGCTGGCCCTCGACGTGATCAACCGCGTGCCCCGCCTGGCCGACCAGCGCGAACAGGCCGAGCAGCGCTACTGGGCCGACATCCAGCGTCACAAGCTCTACGTCAGCGAACACGGCCAGGACCTCCCCGAAGTCCGCGACTGGCAATGGCAGGCCGAGTGACCCCCGCCGTCGTGGGAGCGCGCTTGCGCGCGATGGGCCCTGCGGCAAGCACCCTGACCTCTGTGGGAGCGCGCTTGCGCGCGATTCACGCTGCCGCGAGCACCCATCGCGCGCAAGCGCGCTCCCACAACAGGAGGTTGCAACCCGCCTTGGGAAACGCATGCACATCCTCGCCCTGAACACCGGCTCGTCTTCGCTGAAATACGGCCTCTACCGCGTCGAGGGCGATACGGCGGAGCCGCTGTTCTCCGATCAGACCGACGCCCCCGGCGGCGACAGCGACCCGGTCCAGGCGATCATCAAGACCCTGCGCGAGAAGCACCTCCCCGCACCCGACGCCATCGGCCATCGCATCGTCCACGGTGGCCCGAACATCCGCGACCACGCGCTGATCGACGATGCCCTGATGGCACACCTCGAGGAAGCGAAGGCCTACGCGCCGCTGCACGTACCGCCCGCGGTGGAAATGGTGAAGCGTGCGCGCGAAGCCTTTCCCGACGCACCGCAGGTCGCTTGCTTCGACACGGCGTTCCACAAGACCATGCCGATGGTCGCGAAGACGCTGCCCCTGCCCGCCGACCTGCGCAAGGGCGGCATCGAGCGCTATGGCTTCCACGGGCTGTCGTATGAATCCATCGTGCGCCAGCTGGGCGCGGGCATCCCCGAACGCGTGGTCATCGCCCATCTCGGCAACGGCGCGAGCCTGTGCGCCGTGCGCGAGGGGAAATCGATCGATACGACGATGGGCCTCACGCCCACCGGCGGCATCGTCATGGGCACGCGCCCCGGCGATCTCGACCCGGGCGTGTTGCTGTACCTGATGCGTGAGAAGGGCTACGACGCCGAACGGCTCGAGGTGCTGGTTGATCGCGAGTCGGGCCTGAAGGGCCTTTCCGGCGGCACGAGCGACATGCGCAAGCTGCATGCGGCGAAAGACGAGGCGTCACGCCTGGCCATGGAGGTCTTCGTCCACACCGCGCGCAAGCACATCGCCGCGATGGTGGCCTCGCTCGGTGGCCTCGACCTGCTCGTGTTCACGGGTGGCATCGGCGAGAACGACGCTGTGACCCGCGATGCGATCCTCGCGGGGTTGCAGTGGATGGGCGACTTCGAAAGCCGCGTAATTCCCACGGAGGAAGACGCGCAAATCGCGCGGCACACTGCAGAGCTGGCGTAGCCCCGCGCGGGCGACGACAACATGTGGGAGTGAGCTTGCGAGCGATGCTCTTCCGCGAACCCATCGCTCGCAAGCTCACTCCCACAACAAGGAAAAGCACGCCCTTTGGCCTTGAGGCGAAGGGCGTCGCCCACAGGGTGGGCTCCTACAGCCGCACTTGTTACTCGACGACTACCGGGATCTTGCCGATCTTCGAGCGCCATTCCTTCGGGCCGGTGGTGTGCACCGAGGTGCCGGCGCTGTCGACGGCGACGGTTACCGGCATGTCCTGCACGTCGAACTCGTAGATCGCTTCCATGCCCAGGTCTTCGAACGCGAGCACGCGCGAGGACTTGATCGCCTTCGACACGAGGTACGCGGCGCCGCCGACGGCCATCAGGTACACGGCCTTGTTGTCGCGGATGGCATCGATGGCGGTGGGGCCGCGCTCGCTCTTTCCGACCATGCCGAGCAGGCCGGTGGTTTCCAGCATCTGGCGGGTGAACTTGTCCATGCGCGTCGCGGTGGTCGGACCCGCCGGGCCCACCACTTCGTCACGCACCGGATCCACCGGGCCGACGTAGTAGATGAAGCGGTTGGTGAAGTCCACCGGCAGCGTTTCGCCGCGGTTGAGCATGTCGATCATGCGCTTGTGCGCGGCGTCGCGGCCGGTGAGCAGCTTGCCGTTGAGCAGGATCACCTCGCCCGGCTGCCAGCTGTTCACTTCCTCGCGGGTGATCGTGTCGAGGTTCACGCGGCGCCCCTTCGAGGAGTCGTAGGTGAGCTTCGGCCAGTCTTCCAGCGACGGCGGCTCCAGCATGACCGGGCCCGTACCGTCCATCACGAAGTGCGCATGGCGCGTGGCCGCGCAGTTCGGGATGATCGCCACCGGCAGGTTGGCGGCGTGGGTCGGATAGTCGCTGACCTTCACGTCGAGCACGGTGGTCAGCCCACCCAGGCCCTGCGCGCCGATGCCGAGCGCGTTGACCTTCTCGTACAGCTCCAGGCGCAGCTCTTCCGCACGGTTCGACGGGCCGCGAGCCTGCAGCTCGGTGATGTCGATCGGCTCCATCAGCGATTCCTTCGCAAGCAGCATCGCCTTCTCCGCGGTGCCGCCGATGCCGATCCCGAGCATGCCCGGCGGGCACCAGCCGGCGCCCATGGTCGGCACGGTCTTCAGCACCCAGTCGACGATGGAGTCGGACGGGTTCAGCATGGCGAACTTCGACTTCGCTTCCGAGCCGCCGCCCTTCGCCGCCACGGTCACGTCGAGCTTGTCGCCCGGCACGATCGAGACGTTGACCACCGCCGGCGTGTTATCGCGCGTGTTCATGCGCTTGCCCGCCGGATCGGCCAGCACCGAGGCGCGGAGCTTGTTGTCCGGGTGGTTGTAGGCGCGGCGAACACCTTCGTTCACCATGTCTTCCACGCTCATGGTGGCATCGTCCCAGCGGACGTTCATGCCGACCTTGAGGAACACGGTAACGATGCCGGTGTCCTGGCAGATCGGCCGGTGGCCCTCGGCGCACATGCGCGAGTTGATGAGGATCTGGGCGATCGCATCCTTCGCGGCCGGGCTCTCCTCGCGCTCGTAGGCGGCGGAGAGGTTCCGGATGTAGTCCACCGGGTGGTAGTACGAGATGTACTGGAGGGCGTCTGCGACGCTCTGGATGAGGTCGTCCTGCTTGATCGAGGTCATGGTGCTACCGCTGGCTCGCTAGGCTGGCAAAACGCCAATTTTACCCCAGCTTGGCCGGTGTAAGGTGGGGCGGCTTTCCCCGGTCTTTATGCCGGTACACCCCGCACACGGAGTTCCCATGCGTTCCCGCTTCCGCACCGCCCTGTTCGCCCTGGCCCTCGTCGCTGCCGCCCTGGGCCTCGCCCAGCCGGCCCTCGCGGCCCAGACCGCCCCGGAATTCACCGGGATCGCCGCCTGGCAGAACTCCAAACCTTTGAAAATGAGCCAGTTGCGCGGCAAGGTGGTCCTCGTCGATTTCTGGGCCTATTCCTGCATCAACTGCCTGCGCACCCTGCCCCACGTCACCCGCTGGTACGACCAGTACAAGGACAAGGGCCTGGTGGTGATCGGCGTGCATTCCCCGGAATTCCCGTTCGAGAAGCAGGAAGGCAACGTCCGCGACGCCATCAAGAAGTACAACATCCACTACCCGGTGGCCCAGGACAACGACCTGGCGACCTGGGATGCCTGGGATAACCAGTACTGGCCGGCCGAGTACCTCGTGGACCAGCGCGGCAACGTGGTCGCCCACCACTTCGGCGAAGGCAACTACGCCGAGATGGAGAACGCCATCCGCACCCTGCTCGGCCTGCCGCGCCTGGCGGATGCGAAGGCGGAAACCGATAAGGACGCCCCGGACTTCAACCAGCTGGGCTCGCCGGAGATGTACTTCGGCAGCGACCGCAGCCAGAACAACGCCAGCCCCGAGGGCGCCCGCAGCGGTACCCGCGATTTCACGGCCCCGAGCCGCCTGGAACTGAACCAGTTCGCGCTGGTGGGCCGCTGGGAGATTGGCCGGCAGAACGCGAGCCTGGTGGGTTCGAGCGGCGAGATCCGCCTGCATTTCAAGGCGAAGAAGGTGCACATGGTCGCCAGCGCGAATGATCCGGTGACCCTGGAAATCGCCGTGGACGGCAAGCCCCAGGCCCCGGTGACGGTCCAGGCCTCGCAGCTCTACACGCTGTTCGAAGGCGACGGCTACAAGGACCACGTGCTGACCATCAAGGTCCCGAAGGCCAACTTCCACGCGTTTACGTTTACGTTTGGCTAAAGCTTGCCCGGACCGAGGCGAGGCCTTCGGCCTCGCGCTTACCCGACGGGTGCGGGCTCCACGAGCGGGCTGCGTTTCGCAAGATCGAGCTTCATACCAAAACTCGAAACGCCCGCAGCGAAGCCAATGAACAGGCCCAGCGCGTGCGCAAACCAGCTTCCGTGCGGGTCGAGCAGCGATGAAATGATCCCTGTCGCCAAGGCAAAGTAGCCGATCAGCCACCAGAGTCCAGGCGGAAAAGTGCGCCGGTAACCGAGGGCAACGCCTGCGATCCATCCATAGAGAGCGAATACGCCGCCGGATACGCCAAGGAATGCGTCCGACCCGATCCAGTGCGGAAGGAAAGTCAGGAAAACTCCCGGAACCAAGGCACCCGCCAGGAAGACCGACCAGATGGCGGACGAACGACCAAGGGGAAAGGCAAGCCCCGCCGCGACCATCAACATCGAGAAATTGGCCAGCCAGTGCGTCAAACCCGCATGCAGGAAAGGACCAGCGAGATAGCGCCACGGCTGCCGCGTCGCATGGTCGAATACAAGGCCATATCGCTCGACGACGCCGAACAAGCTGCCGCTACGGGCCTGCAGGAAGCACTGCAGCGCACCTGCCGCGATCATCAGCGCCCCGATGGCCATGGCATGCGAGCGAGGTTGCAGGTAACACCACGCGCAGAACCGCGCATGTACGCGCAGGCGTGGCAGATCCCGAAACAGGAAGGCGTATTGAACGCCAATGAATGCCAGTAACAGGGAAATGGCCGCGCTGGCCTTGATAAAAAATGGGTCGTGCGCCTGGCCACCGGTGAGCGCGAATCCAGTTGCCATACACAGCATCATGAGCAATAGCAGCCGGTACTGCCAGATCAATCGCGTCTGAAGCCTCGATGCCATGCCGGGGAAGCAGATGGGAGGAAGCATCCGAACCGCCCCCGGCTCTGACACCAGCAGCGGATCAAGCGTGTGCCACTGCCACGTAGCGCGGTGGACCGCGACTTCGCCTGCCAGCCTGCGGCCGAAAGGCGGCCGCCATGCCGACCAACCATTCGGCGCGCGCGGAAAACTCTCGTCGGAATTCCAGTCCATTTTTATCTTCCATCCCAGAACGGCATGGGAGCCATTGTCACCCAATGCTCGGGCGAATTGAGTGGTAGTACGATATATCGTCAAACCACTTGCAAGAGTGTGTCTTGCGATATATCGTACGACCACTACGTACGATATATCGGAGAACCCCCATGCACTTCTGGCACCACGCCAAGCGGCATTTCCGCGATGAAATGCACCAGCGCCACCACGAACACTTCCACGCCATGGGCCGCGGCGGCCGCTTCGGTGGCGGCGGTCCCTTCGGCTTCGACGAACGCGACGCCGGCATGCGCGGCGGCCGCGGCGGTGGCCGGTTTGGCGGCGGCGGACGCATGTTCGGCACCGGCGACCTGCGCCTCCTGCTCCTCGCCCTCATCGAAGAACAGCCCCGCCACGGCTACGAACTCATCCGCACCATCGAAGAGATGTTCGAAGGCCAGTACAGCCCCAGCCCCGGCGCCATCTACCCCACCCTCACCATGCTCGAGGAACTCGGCTACGCGCGGGTGGAAGCGGAAACCGGCGGCAAGAAGCTTTACGCCATCACCGACGAAGGCAAGGCCTTCCTCACCGAGAACCGCGACACCCTCGAAGCCCTCACCGAACGCCTCCAGGTCATGTCCCGCCACATGCGCCGCATGACCGTGCCCGAGGGCGTGCGCGAAGCGATGCACGTGATGAAGTACCAGCTGCTGAACCACCACAAGGCGTGGGATGAAGCGGAGACGAAGCGCGTCGCGGCGATTATCGAAGCGGCGGCGAAGCAGATCGCGGAGCGCCACGGATGAGCGAGAAACACGCCATCCAGCGCATGCGCCATGAAGTGCGCATGCGCATGCTCACCGTCGTGAAGGTGCAGACGCTCACGCCGCACATGGTCCGTATCACCGTCCAGGGGCCGGAGCTCGAAGGCTTTCCTTCCGCCTCGCCGGACGACCACGTGAAGCTGTTCTTCCCCGTCGCCAACGGCGAATTCAACATGCCGGTGATGACGGCGGACGGTCCGCAATACCCGGAAGGCAAGGAGCCTTCACCGGCGCGTGACTACACGCCGCGCGCCTTCCGCGCCGATGCGCTCGAGCTGGATCTCGACTTCGTCATCCATGGCGAAGGCCCAGCTTCCACCTGGGCGGAGAAGGCGAAGGTCGGCGACAAGCTGGGCGTCGGTGGTCCGCGTGGCTCGATGATCGTGCCGGGTGACTACGACCACTACGTGCTGGTCGGCGATGAAACCGCCCTGCCCGCGATCGGGCGCTGGCTGGAGGAGATGCCGGCGGGCACGCAGGTGACGGTGCTCGCGGAGATTGCCTCCGAGAGCGAGAAGCAGGCTCTGGCCCGTGAGGCGCGCTGGTTCATCCGCGGGGCTTCGCCTTCGCTCGATGAGGCGGTGGCTGCGTTGCCGATCCCTGCGGGCGATACGTTCTGGTGGGTTGCCACGGAGTCGAAGCGGGCGCGTGAGTTGCGTTCGTTGCTGGTGGAGACGCGTGGGATCGATAAGGATTGGGTGAAGGCTACGGGGTATTGGCAGGCCTGAGCGCGCTGCGCGCGCATCGCGTGCAAGCACGCTCCCACACGACAACCTTGTGGCCTGGGCGGTTTCGCGAAAGATGTCGCCCACAGGGTGGGCTCCTACGGTACATCGCGTGCAAGCACGCTCCCACAACGGCGTTCTTTGTGGGAGCGTGCTTGCACGCGATAGCTTGCGACTACGTCAGAAGTTCCAGCGCACCCCCAGGTTCACCGCATCGCTGCGGGTGTGCGTCGCACGGTCGGTGCTGTAGTAGACGAACGCGCTGGCCGCAGGCGTGAAGTCGAAGCTGGCGCCTACCGCACCCTGCCAGTGGTTCTTCATCGGGCGTGAGCCTTCCACGGCGAAGCTGTCGGTCGGGAGGCCGGCGAAACTGTTGTTCACCGAGACCGTATCGTCCTTCGTGTTGTGCAGGTAACGCACCATCGCGATCGGGTGCAGCTTCGTGCCCGCCACGCCCAGGTCCACATCGCCCGACAGGCGCAGGCCGGCGCCGTACTGCATGCTGGTCGCCGAGGCCTTGCCCACCTTCAGGTCCGCATCGCCCGCGCCCTTTTCCGTGAAGCTGTCGTACTTGACCTTGCTGTAGTACGCGCCGACGAACGGTTCGAGATGCATCGCGTTGCCGACGTTGAAGCGGAAGCCACTCTCGATGGCGCCGTTGGTCGACTTGCCGTCGTAGTCACCGCGCGCTTCCGGCGTGTAGCCACCGACGTTGATCCGGCGATGGCTGTCGCCATCATGCCAGCCGTACGACGCCAGGCCTTCGATCCAGAACTGCTTGTCGTTGAAGTACAGGGCATGCAGGCCAACCGCCGCCTGGTCCACGTCGGTGTAATCGCCGCGGCTGTGCACTTCCGTCCGCGCGTTGGCCAGGTTCATGTGCACACCGGCGCGGAAGTCGTTGCCGAGATCCGTATCGGTACCGACCACGATGCCGTGAATTCGGTAATCGGCCCGTGCCACGTTCGCGCTCCGCGAGAGATCGCTGCTTGAGGTATACGGCTCGGTCCACACCGCCGTGCCACGCTCACCCGTATCGCGATCCAGCTTCAGGCGGTAGAACACCGAATCCTGGTACTGGCTCTGCCCGGTGAGTTCCGCCTGTGCGGCCGACGCATACGTTTCGCCGGTGAGCGAGTCGAAGGCACTGTGCACCTGCGCCGAGTGCAGGCCGCGCAGGTAGCCCAGCAAGGTCGGCAGTGGTTCGCTACCCGTGGCCGCGCCCTGCCCGGCCGCACCCTGCAGCACGCCAGCGCCTGCGCCCTGGTTCGGCGTGAGTCCCGGGAACTGGTCGAAACCGGTGCCCTCGCCACCCGGGCTCACCGGGCCGCCCGTGCCGGCCTGGCTCAGGGTCACCGTGACGGTGTTGCCGTTCGTGGTCACGCCTTCATCGAGGAACGGAAGGTCACCCTTCACCACGCTGCCGTACGTGCCGTTGATCGGTGTGTTCGAGGTCACGACGGTATACGTCGTCGAGTTGCCGAAGCTGCCATTGCCTACGGGCGTGGTCGTCAGCGTACCGCCCACCGTTGTCGGCCCGTTCGAGACGATGCTGTCGTTGCTGCCGTTGGGATTGATGTGGATGACCGTGTGCGAATTGCCGGTCTGGTTCAGGCCGCCGGTGGTGAGCACCGTACCCGCCGTGCCAGTGTCGGCCGCGGCGCCGCTCGCGCCCGGGATACCGCCCGGGGCGACCGTGCCGTTATCGACCGTGACCGGCCCGGTGATCGTGCCGCCACCCACCACACCGCCGCCATTACCCACCGTGACCGGGCCGCCCAGCGTGCCGTTCACCACGAGGTTGCCACCGATCGTCGTACCGCCGGCGAAAGTGACGTTGGTGCCTGCGCCGATCACGAGCGTGCCCGCGGGGGCGTTGAGGTTGCCGATGCCGTTGAAGACGCCGTTCTGCAGCGTGCCTTCGCCGTCGCCGCCGATGTTGAGCGTGGTGCCCGCGTTGCCGTTCACGGTGCCGGTCACCGTCGGCAGGTTGCCGTAGGTGAGGTTCAGGCTGCCGCCGCCGAGGTTGAGCGTGCCGGCGATCGGGCCCGTGGCGGTCACGTTGTTCGCTGCGCCGTTCAGGCCGGCCGTCGCGCCCGCGCCGACGGACACGCCGCCCATGTAGCTATCCGTGGCATTGAGCGTTCCGGCATTGACGGTGAGGTTGCCGGTGTAATCCGCCAGCGAGCCGCCGAGGGTCAAGGTGCCGGTGCCTTCCTTGTCGATACCACCTGTGCCGGAGAGCGCGCCGTTGAGCGTGAGGTCGTTCGAGCCATCCACGGTGACGCCATCGGCACCCACGCTCACGCTGTTCGGCAGGGTCACCGTGGTGCCTGCTTCCAGCGTCGCGTTGTTGATGGCGAGATCGCCGCTGCCCAGGGCGGTGTCGCTGCCGACGGTGAGCGAACCGCCATCCACCGTGGTGCCGCCGGAGTACGTGTTGTTGCCGTTGAGCGCGAGCGCCTTCAGGTTCAGCTTGAACAGGCGGCCCGTGCCGCTGATGTCGCCATCCAGAGACAGCGCGTCGTCACCGAGGAGGTTGAGGTCGGCGTTGAGCGCGATGTCGTTCGCCAGCGCAAGCGGCCCGGTACCCATGAGGGACGCCGCGCCACCGACGGTCAGCGCGCCCGTACCGAGCGCCTGGTTGTTGCCGAGCACCAGTCCACCCGCATTGAGCGTGACGCCACCGCTGAAGATGTTCGCGCCGCCCAGGCCCAGGTTGCCCGCGCCATTCTTCACCAGGCCACCGGTGCCGGTGATCGTGCTGTTCACGATGGCGTCCGTGGCGCCGCCCAACGTCAGCGTGCTGCCACCGAGCGCGACCGTGCTCCCGGCGACGCCGTTGAGCGAAGCGATCGACTGGTCACCGCCCGCGCTGATGTCGAACGTACCCGTGCCAGCGAGGTTCACTGCACCGTCCGGCGAAAGGCTGCCGCCCGCGCCAACCGCGAGCGTGCCCGCGTTGATCGTCGTGCCGCCGGTGTAGCTGTTGGCACCGCTGAGGGTGAGCGTCGCAGCGCCGTTCTTGGTGAGGCTGCCACCACCCGAGATGGACCCGGCCAGCGTGGTGTCGTTGCTACCGGCGACGGTGAGCCCCGCGTTGAGTGCCACATCGTTGGCGAGTGTCACTGCAGCGCTGGTGTCCAGCGTCGCATCGCCGCCGACGATGAAGGTGCCCGTGCCCAGCGCGGCATCGTCGCCCGCGACGAGCGTGCCGGCGTTGAGCGTGACGCCACCGCTGAAGGTGTTCGCTCCGCCTAGCACCTGCGTGCCGAGGCCGTTCTTCACCAGGCGGCCGGTGCCGCTGATGATGCCGTCGTAGGTCGCGTTACCGACGCCATTGAGTACCAGACCGTTGCCGCCGAGGGTGACGGCGCTGCCGGCCACGCCGGCGAGCTGGCCGATGGTGACATCGCCATTCGCTCCGGCGATGTCGAAGCCCGTACCCGCGGCGTTAAGCGTCACTGCGCCGGTCGGAGAAAGGCTGCCGCCCGCGCCGATCGCCAGGATACCGGCATCGATGAACGTGCCTCCGGTGTACGTGTTGGTCCCGGTCAGCGTCTCGGTGCCGGTGCCCACCTTGGTCAGGCTGCCGGTGCCGGCGATCGAACCACCGAACGTGCCGTCGGTCGGGCCGCCCACCACCAGCGCGTTGTCGCCGAGGTTGACCGTGCCTTCGCCGATCAGCGTGCCGAACTGCTGCGTGCCGTTGCCCGCCGAGAGATCGAACGTGGCACCGGTGGCGAGGTTCACGATGCCGGTGGAAGCAAGGCTCGCACCCGCGCCCAGCGCCAGGGTGCCGGCGTTGATGTAGGTGCCACCGGTGTACGTGTTGGTGCCATTCAAGGTGAGCGTTGCCGCACCGTCCTTCGACAGGCTGCCCGTGCCACTGAGATCGCCGTTGAGGGTCAGGTCGTTGCTGCCGAGCACGTCGAGCCCGGCATTGAGCACCATGTCGTTGGTCAGCGTCAGGGCCGTATTCGTATCGAGCGTCGATGCGCCGCCCACCGTGAGCGTGCCCGTGCCCAATGCGGCGTTGTTGCCAAGCACCAGGCCACCATCATTCAGCGTGACGCCACCGGTAAAGGTGTTCGCGCCGTTTAGGGTTTGCGTACCGGCGCCGTCCTTGATGAGGCCACCGCTGCCCGTGATCACGCCGTCGTACGTGCTGTTGCTCGTACCGCCGAGCGTGAGGGAGCTACCGCCCAGGGTCACGTTGCTACCTGCGGTGCCGCCAAGCGAACCGATCGCCTGGTTGCCGCCCGCCGAGATATCGAACGTGCCGCCGGAGTTGACGTTTACGGCGCCGGTCGAGGCCAGGCTGCCGCCCGCGCCAATGGCGAGCGTGCCGCCATTGATGGTGGTGCCACCGGTATAGGTGTTCGCGTTGGTGAGCGTGAGCGTGGCCGCGCCATCCTTCGTGAGGCCACCTGCGCCCGACAGCACGCCACCGAGCGTGAGGGCGTTGCTGCCGGCGAAGGTCAGGCCGGCGTTGAGCAGGATGTCGTTATCGATCGCCGTGGGCGTGGGCACGGAAGCATCCAGCGTGCCCGCACCCGCCACGGTCAGCGCACCGGTTCCGAGCGCTGCGTTGTTCCCGATGGCAAGCGTGCCCTCGTTGAGGGTAACGCCGCCGGAGAACGTGTTCGCGCCATTCAGCGTCAGCGTGTTCGCGCCATCCTTCACGAGGCCACCGGTGCCGGTGATCGTGCTCGCGACGGATCCATTGGCAGTGCCATTGATCGTGAGCGTGTTGCCGCCCAGCGACACGATGCCGCCGGCCACGCCGTTGAGCGACCCCACGGCCTGGTTGCCGGCCGCCGTGATGTCGAAGGCCGCGCCAGGCGCCGCGATCGTCACCGCACCCTGCGGCGAAAGGCTGCCGCCCGCGCCGATCGCAAGCGTCCCCTCGTTGATGAAGGTGCCGCCAGTGTAGGTGTTGGTGCCGGTGAGCGTCTCGGTGCCCGTGCCAAGCTTGGTGAGGCTACCCGTACCGCCGATGGAACCGCTGAAGGTGCCGTCCGTCGCCCCACCGACATTGATGTTGTTGCCGCCGACATTGACCATGCCGGAGCCGACGAGCGTGCCGATGGTCTGGGTGCCGTTGCCGGCCGACAGATCGAACAGCGCGCCGTCGGCGAGGTACACGACGCCGTTGGCGTAGAGGCTGGCATTCGCTCCCAGGGCGAGCGTGCCGGCGTTGATCTCCGTGCCACCCGTGTACGTGTTCGCGCCGTTCAAGGTCAGCAGCGCGTTACCGTTCTTCACCAGGCCGCCGGCACCGGAGAGGCTGCCATCGAGTGTCAGGTTATTCGTGCCCGGGACGGTCAGGCCGGCGTTGAGCACGATGTTGTTGCCGAGCGTGACCGGGCTGGTGCTATCCAGCGATGCGGCGCCTGCCACGGTCAGCGTACCCGTGCCAAGCGCGCTGTTGTTGCCAACGAGCAGGCCGCCGTTGTTGAGCGTGATGCCGCCCGTGAACGTGCTGACCCCACCCAGTTCCTGGATGCCCGCACCATTCTTCACTAGGCCGCCCGCACCGGCGATAACGCCATCGAAGGCATGGTTGGCCGCGTTACCGAAGGTGAGCGTCTCGTTGCCGAGGTTGAGGTTGGTCCCTGCCACGCCGGATAGCGAACCCACCGTCTGGTTCGCGCCGCTGCCCGAGATATCGAAGCCCGCGCCTGCCGTGGTGAGGTTCACATCGGTGCCGGACGCGAGGCTTCCGCCGGCACCGAGGGCCAGCGTGCCCGCGTTGATCGTGGTGCCACCGGTATAGGTGTTGGTGCCACTCAATACCTGGGTGCCGGTCCCGTTCTTCACCAGCCCGCCGGTACCGCCGATCGTGCCACCGAACGTGCCGTTCCCGTCCCCATTGCCCAGGGTAAGCGTGTTGGAACCCAGCGAGACCGTGGTGCCCGCCGCGCCATTGAGCGCGCCGATCGCGGGCGCGGTGGTGGCGCTCACGTCAAACACCGTACCCGGCGCGGCGAGGTTCACCGCGCCCGTGGCGGCCAGGCTACCGCCCGCGCCAAGGGCGAGCGTGCCGGCATTGATCGTGGTGCCGCCGGTGAAAGTACTGGCGCCGGTGAGCGTCTGCGTGCCTGCGCCCTGCTTCACCAGGCCGCCCGTGCCGCCGATGCTTCCGCCGAACGTGCCGTTAGCCCCACCGCCCAGCGCGATGCTGTTCGCACCGAGCGCCACATTGCCGTTACCCGTCAGCGTACCCACCGTCTGCGTGCCGGTGCCACCGGACACATCCAGCGTGGCATTGCTTGCCAGGTTCACCGTGCCACTCGCCGAGAGGCTCCCACCGGCGCCGAGGGCCAGCGTGCCGGCGTTGATGTTGGTGCCACCGGTGTAGGTGTTGGCACCCGTCAAGGTCAGTGTCGCGGCACCGTCCTTGGTCAGGCCGCCGTTGCCGCTGAGCACACCGTCGAGGGTAAGCGCATTGTTGCCGAGCACGGTCAGGCCCGCATTCAGGACGACGTTGTTCGCCAGCGCCACCGGACCGTTGCTATCGAGCGTCGCCGCGCCACCGACGGTGAGCGCGCCCGTGCCGAGGGCACTGTTGTTGCCTACGACCAGGCCGCCCGCATTCAGCGCGGTGCCGCCGCTAAAGGTGCTCGCGCCGCCGAGGGTCTCCACGCCTGCGCCGACCTTGACGATGCCACCGGTGCCGGTAATCGCGCCGTTGTACGCGTGGTCTGTCGCATTGCCAAAGGTGAGCGTCTGCCCACCCAGGCCTACGGTCGTTCCGGTCACGCCGCTCAACGAACCGATCGTCTGGTTCGCGCCACTGGCGGAAATATCGAACGCCGCACCCGCCGTCGTGAGGTTCACATCGCCGGTGGCAGCGAGCTTGCCGCCAGCGCCAAGGGCCAGCGTGCCCGCGTTGATCGTGGTGCCACCGCTATACGTGTTGGTACCTGTCAGCGTGACCGTTGCGGCGCCATCTTTCACCAGCGCACCAGCGCCGGAGATCGTGCCGCCGAGCGTCATCGCGTTGCTGCCTGCGAGGTCGAGCGCGGCGCCCGATGCGATGGCAATGGCATTACCCACCGTCACCGGGGTATTCGCATCGAGCGAAGCCGAGCCACCGACCGTCAGCGTGCCCGAGCCGAGCGCGTTGTTATTCCCGAGCAAGAGGCCGCCCGCATTGAGCGTGACGCCACCGCTGAACGTATTCGCGCCACCCAGCTCCTGGATGCCCAGGCCGTTCTTCACCAGGCCGCCGGTGCCGCCGATCACGCCATCGTAGCTGCCGTTGCTGACACCACCGAGGGTCAGCGTATTGGCACCGAGGGTCACGGTGCTACCCGTGACACCGTTCAGTACGCCGATGGTCTGGTTGCCACCGCCGCTGATGTCGAAGCCCGTACCCGCTGCCGTGAGGTTTACGCCACCGGTGGCGGCGAGGCTGCCACCGGCACCGAGAGCCAGCGTGCCCGCATTGATCAGCGTGCCGCCCGTGAAAGTGTTGGCGCCCGTGAGCGTTTCCTTGCCCGCGCCCTGCTTGATGAGGCCGCCCGTGCCCGCGATCGCACCGCTGAACGTGCCGTCGGTCGGGCCGCCGAGGGTGACGGTGTTCGCACCGAGGTTGATGGTGCCACCGCCGATCAGCGTGCCGAAGCTCTGCGTGCCATTGCCGGCCGAGAGATCCAGCGTGCTGCCGGTGACGAGGTTGAGGATGCCGCTGGACGCGAGGCTGGCATTCGCACCGAGTGCCAGCGTACCGGCGTTCACCGTGGTGCCGCCGGTATACGTGTTCGCGCCATTCAAGGTGAGCACGGACGAACCGTTCTTCGTCAGGCCACCCGTACCACTCAGCACGCCGTTCAACGTGAGCGCGTTGGAGCCAAGCACCGTGAGGCCGGCATTCAGCGCGATGTTGTTGGCCAGGGCCACCGGGCCATTGCTGTCGAGCGTCGAAGCGCCCGCCACCGTGAGCGTGCCGGTACCGAGTGCGCTGTTGTTGCCGACGATCAGCCCGCCCGCGTTGAGCGACGTGCCGCCACTGAAGGTGCTGGCACCGTTGAGCGTCTCCACGCCGGAACCGACCTTCACGATGCCACCGGTGCCGGTGAAGATGCCGCTATAGGTCTGGTTGGTCGCCTTGCCGAACGTCAGCACCTGGCTACCCAGGCTCACGGTGGTACCGCCGACACCGCTGAGCGAGCCGATGGTCTGGTTGGCGCCGCTACCCGAGATATCGAACGTGGCGCCCGCAGTGGCGAGGTTCACATCGCCGGTATTGGCGAGGCTCGCGCCCGCGCCGAGGGCGAGCGTGCCGCCCGCGACCGTCGTGCCGCCGGAGTAGGTATTGGCGGCGCCAAGCGTCAGCGTGGCATCGCCGTTCTTGGTGAGGCCGCCCGTACCCGACACGACGCCACCGAGGGTCAGTGCGTTGCTGCCAAGCACATTGAGGTTGGCGCCCGCGGCGAGGGCCACGTTATTGGTCGTGTTTACCGCCGCCGAGGTATCGAGCGTGGCGTTGGCACCGACATTGAGTGAACCGGTACCCAGGGCGCCACTGTTACCGAGCACCAGGCCGCCGGCATTGAGGTTCACGCCGCCACTGAACGCATTAGCGCCACCGAGCGTGAGCACCGAACCGCCGTTCTTGATGAGACCGCCCGTGCCGGACACGACGCCACCGAGCGCCACGTTCTGGCTGCCGAGCAGGTTGAGACCCGCGCCAAGGTTCACGTTGTTCGCGAGGCTGACGGCGGCCGTGCTGTCGAGCGTGGTCGCACTGCTGACAGTCAAGGCACCGGTACCCAGCGCATTGCTGTTACCGACCACCAGGCCGCCGCCGCTGACGTTCAGCCCACCGCTGAAGGTGTTCACCCCATTGAGCGTGAGCAGGCCCGTGCCCGTCTTCGTGAGCGCACCCGTGCCAGCAACCACGCCGCCGAGTGTCGTGGCGGTGTTGCCGGGCAGCGTAAGGACCGCGCCTGTGCCGAGGTTCACCGCATTGGTGAGGTTGAGCACGCCGGTCGAACCCAGCGTGGCGCTACCGCCGACATTCAGCGCACCCGTGCCAAGGGCGCCAGGGTTGCCCAACTGAAGCGTGCCCGCGTTGAGGTTCACGCCGCCGGTGAAGGTATTTGCGCTGCCCAGCGTCAGCGTGGTGCCCGCGCCGTTCTTCGTAAGGCTGCCCGCGCCGGTGATCACGCCACCAAGCGTCGTATCGTTTGTACCGGCCAGCGTCAGCCCGGCGCCCAGGTTGATGTTATTGGTGATCGTGTAGGCGCCAGAGGTACCGAGCGTACTCGCGCCACTCACGGTGAGCGCACCGCTGCCGAGCGCCCCGGCATTTCCAAGGATGAGCCCACCGGCGTTAAGCGTGACACCACCCGTGAAGGTGTTTGCGCCACCGAGCGTCTGCACGCCGACACCTGTCTTCACCAGGCCGCCCGAGCCGGAAATGATGCCGTCCATGGTGCGGCTGGCGCCGTCACTGCCAAACGTCAGCGTATTTGCACCGAGCGCCACGGTCGTGCCGGCGACCCCCGCAAGGCCGCCAATGACCTGGTTGCCCGCGGCCGAGATATCGAAGCCCGCCCCCGCGGCGGTGAGGTTCACCAGGCCCGAGGCGGCCAGGCTGCCACCTGCGCCAAGAGCGACGCTACCGGCGTTGACCGTGAGGCCACCGGTGAATGTGTTGGCCCCGCCAAGGGTGAGCGTGGACGCGCCGTTCTTCTGCAACGCACCCGTACCCGCGATCACCCCGTTGAAGGTCAACGGCTGGCCGCCGAGCACATTGAGGGCTGCGCCACCGCCAAGGTTGACGTTGTTGCCCAGCGCGATGCCCGGTGCCAACGCATCGATGGTCGTATTCGCATTGACATTCAGCGCACCCGTGCCCAGGGCCGCGTTATTGCCGACCAGGAGGCCGCCGCCGAACGTCGTGGTACCACCGCTGTACGTGTTCGCGCCATTCAGCGTCAGCAGCGATGCGCCGTTTTTCACCAGGCTGCCGGTGCCGCTGATGACGCCGGTGTTGAAGACCAGGGGCTGCCCGCCGAGCAGGCTCAGGCTGCTGCCGGCGCCGAGGACCACGTTGTTGGTGAGGGTCAGGGCCGCATTGGTATCGAGGCTGACCGCACCGCCGACGGACAAGGCGCCGGTGCCGAGCGCATTGGCATTGCCCAGCACGAGGCCGCCCGCATTGAGCGCGACGCCACCGGTAAGCGTCGAGTTGTTGCCCGAAAGCGTGAGGATGCCCGAGCCCACCTTGACCAGTCCGCCCGACCCCGACAACGTGCCCGCGTAGCTCATGCTCGAGTTGATGCCGCCCAGGGTAAGCGTCTTGCTACCGAGCGTCACCGAGCCGTTACCCCCCAGGGAAAGGATCGTCTGGTTGGGGGCCGCCGAAAGATCCACGGTCGTACCCGCACCCAGGTTCAGTGCCGTGCTCGCGGCGAGCGAGCCACCCGAGCCCAGCACAACGCCGCCGCCGGTGACGTTGAAGGCACCGGTCAACCCATAAGCGCCGCCGAGCGTCAGGGTGCCCGGGCCGCCCTTGGTCAGGTTACCCGAGCCGGACAGCGTGCCATTCAGGGCCAGCGGTTGGCTACCGAGCAGGCTCAGCGTGGTGCTGGGATTAACGATGATGTTGTTGACGAAGTTGAAGTTCTGCGCGGAGGTATCCAGCGTTGCGTTGCCGCCCACCGTCAGCGTGCCGGTGCCCAGTGCGCCGGCATTCGTGAGCAGCAACCCGCCCGCGTTGAGATTCACCCCGCCCGTGAACAGGTTCGCGCCGCCGAGGGTGACGACGGCCGTGTTGGTGACGTTGAGGCCGCCCGAGCCGGTAAGCACACCGTTCAGGGCGAAGGCATTGCTGCCACCCAGTGTCAGCCGCCCACCGAGCGACACCGCGTTCGTGAGCGCGAGCGCCGTGCCCGAGCTTGATGCGATGGTGCCGCCATTCGCGGTGAGCGTGCCCGGGCCGAAGGCGGCGGCGTTATTGAAGTTCACCAGGCCGTCGTTGATCCGGGTATCCGCGACTGCCACCGGGCCGAGCAGGTTCCAGGTGCCGCTATTGACGACCAGGTGGTCGAAGTTCCTGTAGACGGCGCCGTTGATGTCCGTGATCGCGCCCGTGGTGCCGGAGCCCGGACCCGTGGGCGAATTCTGCAGCACCAGGGAGTCGTTGTTACCCGTACCACCGTCGACCGTGCCCGCCGCGGCGATCTTGATCGTAAGGAGGCCGAGCACGTTCAGCGCCACTTCGACGCCATCGCTGATGACGCGTGACCCGGACACCGCGGTGAATGTATTGCCCGCGGCGGCATCGCCCAGGGCCACGCTGCCATTGACCGTACCGTTGTTGATGAACGTATTGCCGCTGCCGACCGCAGCCGAGGTAAGGAAGCCAGTACGGCCGGTGATCGTGCCGTTGTTCACCATGTTGGTCTGCGCACCGCCGTACGACACGATGGCAACCGCATCGGCCGCCTTGACCGTGCCGCCGCCCAGCAGCGACATTTCGATCGTGCCATTGTTCGTGATGTTGGTGACGCCGCCGCTGCCGTTCTGCAGCTGCAACGCCTGGCCACCGAGACCCAGTAGTGAGCCCACGTTGAACACGCCACGGATATAGGCGTTGGACAGGTTGTTGACGTTGATGGTGTTGGCGGTGGCGTTCCCGATGAACACCGACGGGTTCGCCAGGTTGATGCCACCCAGGGACGGGTCGATGATGCCCGAGTTATTCAGCGTGAAGCCGTTGCCCGTGAAGTTGATCGGCGGACCAGAACCCAGCAGCGGCACCGTCATCGTCGTGCCGGAGGCGATGTTCACCGTGACGTTATTGCCGGTGAGGGTTGGCGGCACATTGATGACGCCGCCTGAGCAGTTATAGGTACTGCCAGTAAGCGTGCACGACTGCGCCAGCGCCACCGTGGGCACGAGCGGCATGGCAAGGAGGGAAGCCAGCGCGAGGTAGATCCCCTTGCGGCGTGGAAGACGACGTACGTGCGCTGCGCGCTGGCTCATTGGATTTACCCCTGCCATGTCCATGGTGGTTGCAGGGGCAGCTTAGGCAGCGGTACCACGGTGGGACTGCACGAAAGAGGCATTGCTATAAGCCAATAAGGCAAGCTTTCGCGCAAGCCATCCTCACACGGCACACACGTTGCTTAATCGTCCCGTGCCGCGAACACATAACCTTGGCGCTTATCGCGTTACCAAGTGCGCATGTGCACTAATACGGAGAGGGCCAATGCGGCGAGGCAGGAAAATCCTGGCGTGGGTGCTCGGCATCCTTGTGCTGCTGATCGTCGCCGTGATCCTCTTCATCGCGTTCTTCGACTGGAACCGGCTGAAGCCGACGATCAACGAAAAGGTCTCGGAAGCCATCGGCCGCCCGTTCGCCATCCAGGGCGACATCAGTGCGCACTGGGCCCGCGAGCCAGGCCAGGGCGGGCTGGCGAGCCTGATCCCGTGGCCACACTTCACGGCCCGCGACATCGTGGTGACCAACCCGAGCTGGGCTAAGAACAACCGTTTCGCCCACCTGGACTCGATTGACTTCCGCCTCGCGCCGTTCCCGCTCATCGCACACCGCATCGTGGTGCCGGAGATCCGCCTTGGCCAGCCGGCGATAGCGCTGGAACGACAGAAGGACGGCACGAACACCTGGACGTTCAAGCTGCCCGAAAGCAGCGGCCCCTCCGAGTGGCAGCTCGAACTCAACGCCCTCGCTTTCGACAAGGGCCACATCGATTTCGACGATGCGCAGATGCAGATCAAGATGGGTATCGACGTGACGCCGCTTGGCAAAGGCATTCCTTTCGACGAGATCATGGCCCAGCAGGAAAAGGATTCCCGCGCGCAGGCGAACAAGACCACGGGTGCCAGCTCGAAGCAGATGGCGAAGAGCAAGGCCGACGAAAACGACCGCAACGACGAGACCAAGCGCAAGCAGGTCTACCAGTTCGCGTGGGATGCGAAGGGCACGTACAAGAAGTCGACGGTCGAGGCCAAGGCGCGGACTGGCGGCGTCCTCGCGCTGCGCGAAGCGAACCGTCCGTTCCCGGTGCAGGCCGATGCGCGCTTCGGCGATACGCATATCGCCTTCGTCGGCACGCTGACCGATCCGATCAACATGGGCGCGCTGGATATCCGCCTGTGGTTCTCGGGCACCAGCATGTCGCACCTTTATGACCTCACCGGCATCACCCTGCCCGACACCCCGCCCTTCGCGACGGAAGGTCACCTCAAGGCCAACCTGAAGAAGAACAACAGCACGTTCGTGTATGAAAACTTCACCGGCAAGGTCGGTGGCAGCGACCTGGGTGGCACGCTCACCTTTAATACCGGCGGCAAGCGCCCCAGCCTGACCGGCAACCTGCGTTCGAACCAGCTGCTCTTCAGCGATCTGGCCCCTCTGGTCGGTGGTGGAAGCGACGCGGAGAAGGCCGAGCGCGGCGATGCGAAGAAGCAGCCGGATGGCAAGGTGCTCCCGGTCGAGCCGTTCAAGACCGATCGCTGGAATGCGATGGATGCCGACGTGCGTTTCGTCGGGGCGAAGATCGTCCACGGCGAGCGCCTGCCGATCAGCAATGTCGAGACGCACCTGATCATGAAGGATGCGGTGCTGACCCTGGATCCGCTGAAGTTCGGCGTGGCCGGCGGTACGGTCGGCAGCAATATCCGCCTGGATGGATCGGCCGAGCCGATGAAGGGCCGGCTGAACCTGGGCGCGCGCCATATGAAGCTGAAGGAGCTGTTCCCGACCTTCGCGCCGATGCAGACCAGCTTCGGCGAGATGAATGGCGATGCGTCGTTCACTGCCGTGGGCAATTCGCCGGCGGCCTTGCTGGGCAGCTCCAATGGCGAACTGAAGCTGCTGATCAACGATGGTGCGGTGAGCTCGTCACTCCTCGAGCTGGCCGGCCTGAACGTGGGCAGCTATGTCGTCGGTAAGTTCTTCGGCGACGACGTGGTGAAGATCAATTGCATGGCCGCCGACCTGGTCGCGACCGACGGCGACATGGAATCGCGCGTGTTCGCGCTGGATACCGAAAAGGCCCTGATCAACGTCAACGGCGATATCAATTTCAAGGACGAGAAGCTCAACCTGGATATCGTGCCGCACACCAAGGGCTTCCGCATCTTCTCGCTGCGCTCGCCGCTGTACGTGCATGGCACATTCGCCAACCCGTCGCCGGGTGTGCATGCGGGCCCGCTGATCCTGCGCGGCGGTGGCGCCGTGGCGCTGTTCTTCGCGGCGCCGGTCGCTGCCCTTGCGCCGCTGATGGTACCGGAGAGCGGCAAGGCCAACGCCGTCACCTGCCAGCCGCTGCTCGACGACCTGAAGAAGGCCCCGCCAAAAGCACCCCCGCCGGGCAAGACCAACACGAAGTAATCGGCTGATACGCGCCGTTGTGGGAGCGCGCTTGCGCGCGATAGGTGCTTGCGCAGACGTCGCTCCCGTAGGAGCCCACCCTGTGGGCGACATCTTTCGCCTGAACCCATCAGCCCCTGTAGCTCAGTCCGCGAAAGATGTCGCGCGCAAGCGCTACAGGGTGGCGGCCAGGAACTCGATCACAGCCGCGTTGAACAAGGCCGGGCGCTGCAGTGGTGCGAAGTGGGTGACGCCAGGGAGCAGGCGGAACGTCCCGCCAGGCAGTGCCCGGGCAAGATACTCGGCATGGTCGCGCTTGATGAACTCATCGGCTTCGCCAAGCGCCACCACCGTCGGTACATCGATCGTCGCGAGCTGCACCGACGTGTAGTCCGGCTGCGTCGACTGCATCACCTGTACCGCCTCGAACACCTCGTCGAAGCGCGCCGGGTGCGGGGAAAGCCGCGCATACGTGCTGCGGTGGTTCTCCAGGATGCGGCCGATGACCGGCGTGAACTCGAACGGCTTCACGCCACCCGGGTCGACGTTGCACGCGAAGAAGAACAACCGTGACACCCGTTCCGGTGCGATATCCGCCAGGACCAGCCCCGTGTCCGCGCCGTCGCTCCAGCCCACGATGGCGCCACGGGCGACGCCGAGCGCATCCATGATCGCCATGACCTGATGGGCCATGCCTCGGTAGCTGAAGGGCCCACCGCCCCAGCGACTGCGGCCCTGGCCGGGACTGTCGATGGCGATGGCCTGGTAGCCGTGGGCGACCAGTTCCGGAATGAGGTAAGCCCAGTTCTCGCTGCTGCCCATGCCGCCGTGGAGAAGCACGACAGGCTCGCCGGTACCGAAGACGCCATACCAGAGCGTGTCGCCGGCGTGTTCCAGCCGTCCCTCGAGGACCGGAACCGGCAGGGGCGGAACCCCGTTCGTTTGCAGCCCGGTCAGGTCGTCATCAGTCAGCGTCATACGCCGGACTGTAACAGTCCCCCCTGTAGGAGCGCGCTTGCGCGCGACATCTTTCGCGGACAGAGCCACAGGGCCTGCTGTGTCGGGGCGAAAGATGTCGCCCACAGGGTGGGCTCCTACGGGGGCGACCCCGCGCGAGCACCCATCGCGCGCAAGCGCGCTCCCACGAGCTCGGGTCCGGTAAAGTGCGCGCATGTCGCCGACCCGCAAAGCCCTTTTCCAGATCCATTTCTGTGTCCTGCTGTGGGGCTTTACGGCCATCCTCGGGAAGCTGATCACCCTGCCCGCCCTGCCGCTGGTCTGGTGGCGCATGCTGCTGGTTTCGGCGGCGCTGCTCTGCGTGCCGCGGGTGTGGCGCGGACTACGGGCGTTACCGCCGCGCCTGCTGCTGATCTATGCGGGTACGGGCGTGGTCGTGGCGTTGCACTGGCTGACGTTCTACGGCGCGATCAAGCTGGCGAATGCCTCCGTGGCCGCGACATGCATCGCGATGTGCCCGGCGTTCCTTTCCGTGGTGGAGCCGTGGATCGCGAAGCGGCCGTTCGAGGCCCGGGAGCTGTTGCTGGGGGCCGCCGTCGTGCCGGGCGTGGCGCTGGTGGCTGGCGGCCTGCCGGGCGACATGCGGCTCGGCTTGGCGGTCGGTGTACTTTCCGCCCTCTTCGTGGCGTTCTTCGGCGCGTTGAACAAGCGCTACATCGAACACGCCGATTCGCTGACCGTGACCTGCGTCGAACTGGGCGCGGGTACGGTGTTCCTGACGATCGCGGCGCCGCTTATGCCGGGGGCGGCTTTCGTGCTGCCCAATGCGCACGATGCCGTGCTGATGATCGTGCTTGCGTTTGGCTGCACCTTGCTGCCGTTCGCCCTGGCGCTGTCGGCGCTACGGCACCTCTCGGCGTTCGCCACGCAGATGGTGACGAACCTCGAGCCGGTGTACGCGATCGTGCTGGCCATTCCATTGCTGGGTGAGCAGCGGGAGCTGGGCTGGGCGTTCTACCTGGGGGTCGCCGTGATCCTGGGGGCGGTGTTTGCGCACCCCTTCCTGCACCGGGGGGAGCGGGCGGCTCCCTCGGATATCGTCGCGCCTTGAATCGCGCGCAAGCGCGCTCCCACAGGGGGTTGCGTTCTCTTGTGGGGAATCGCGCGCAAGCGCGCTCCCACAGGGGGTTGCGTTCTCTTGTGGGGAATCGCGCGCAAGCGCGCTCCCACGGGGTAGCGTCGCTCTTGTGGGAGCGCGCTTGCGCGCGATGGGCGCTCAGGCGCGGCCGCGGGCCTTCATGGTGCGGGCGCGGCGGGCGCGCTGGGCTGCGGACCGGCCGGAGCCCTTTTTACGGGGTGACGAACGCTTGGCCTGCGGGCGCGGGCGGGAGGGCATGGGGGAATCTCCGGGGGAACGACGACCGGGAGGATCGACTCTGCGACCCTCCCGGTGAAAAGCCCGCTAAGGGGATGTCAGATCAGCTTGATCTCGCGCAGGCGTTCCTGCAGGTACTCGTGCGCGGTAATCGGCTCCGGGTAACGCTTCGGGTTGTCCGGGGTGATGCACGAAGGCAGCACGTCCAGCACCACATCCGGGTTCGGGTGCAGGAAGAACGGAACCGAATAGCGCGGCTTGCGCGCCGCATCGCCGGCCGGATTGGTCACGCGGTGGGTCGTCGACGGGTACACGTGGTTGGTGAGACGCTGGAGCATGTCGCCGATGTTCACCACGATGGCGTCGCCTTCGCTGGTGATCGGCAGCCATTCGCCTTCGCTGAACACCTCGAGGCCCGCCGTGCTGGCGCCAACCAGCAGCGTGATGAAGTTGATGTCCTCATGCGCGCCGGCGCGCACGTTCGGCACGTCGGACTGGGTGATCGGCGGGTAATGGATCGGGCGCAGGATCGAGTTGCCGACGTTCACCTTGTCGTCGAAGAAGTTCTCCGGCAGGTTGATGTGCAGCGCCAGGGCGCGCAGGACGCGCGAGCCGAGGTTATCGAGCGCCTGGTACAGGCCGTAGCCGGCGGCCTTGAACGACGGGATTTCTTCCGGCCACACGTTCGGCGGCATGACATCGGCGAACTTCGAGTCGCGCGGGATCTCACGGCCGACGTGCCAGAACTCCTTCAGGTCGGCGAACTTCGAATCCTTGGCCGTTTCCACCTTGAACGGGGTATAGCCACGGGCGCCGCCGCCACCGGGGATGTGGTACTTGCGCTTCACCTCGTCCGACAGGGCGAAGAAGGCCTGGAAGGCTTCGTAGGCGGCGTCGATGTCGCTCTTGGGGATGCCATGGCCGCTGATGCAGCAGAAGCCGAATTCGCGGTACGCGGCGCCGAGTTCGGCGACGAACGCGTCGCGGTCGGTCTCATAGCGGCGGATATCGAGGGTGGGGACCTTCTTCATCGGAATGACCTGCTTTCGGGCATGAAAAAGCCGGCGCGGGGTGACCGCGCCGGCCGGAGGCGTGATTTGGGCTCAGGCGACGGCCTGGGCTGCTGATTTTACGGCTTCCGCAAGCTGTCCCGCTAGCCGGTCCACTTCGGCCGCGTCGGCGGCTTCGATCGTGACGCGGACCAGCGGCTCGGTGCCCGAGGCGCGCAGGACCACGCGGCCACGGCCCTCCAGGGCCGCTTCCACCTCGGCCAGCGCCTGTTTCACCGTATCGCTGCCGAGCGCGGCCTTGGCGCCTTCCACCCGGACGTTGACCATGGTCTGCGGCAATTTGACGAGCCCCGCACGGGCCTCGGCGAAGGTCTCGCCGGATTCGGCCAGGGCCTCGAGCAGGGCCAGCGCGGCGACGATGCCATCGCCCGTGGTAAAGCGATCAAGGCACAGCACGTGCCCCGACGTCTCGCCACCAAGCACGCCGCCGTGTTCCTTCAGCTGCTGCAGCACATAGCGGTCGCCCACGTTGGCGCGGATGAACGAGATATCCAGCTGCTTGAGCGCGCGCTGTAGCCCGTAATTGCTCATGAGCGTGCCGACCACGGGGCCGGGCAGCGCGGCCTTGCGCTTCCAGTGGCGCGCGATGACGTAGAGCATGTCGTCGCCATCGGTGACGGTACCGTCCTTGTCCACGATCCGTACGCGATCACCATCGCCATCGAAGGCGATGCCGAGGTCGGCGCCCTTCTCCAGCACGGTGCGAGCCAGCGACTCGGGCGAGGTGGAACCCATCCCACGGTTGATGTTCAGGCCGTCCGGCTCGGCGCCGATCGTCGTCACCTCCGCGCCGAGGTCGCTGAACACCTTGGGCGCCACCTGGTAGGTCGCGCCGTGGGCGCAATCGAGCACGATGCGCATACCGTTCAGCGAGAACTCGTCGGCGACCGTGGACTTGCAGAATTCGGCGTAGCGGGTCACGGCGTCGTCCACGCGCTTGGCCTTGCCGAGCGCCTCGGAGGGCACGGTGGCGAAATCGGCGTCCAGCTCGGCCTCGATCTCGGCTTCCAGCTCGTCGTCGAGCTTTTCGCCCTGGCCGGAGAAGAACTTGATGCCGTTGTCCTGGTGCGGGTTGTGCGAGGCGCTGATCACGATGCCGGCATCGGCGCGCAGGGAGCGGGTCAGGTAGGCGACGCCGGGGGTCGGCATGGGGCCGAGCATGCGCACGTCGGCCCCGGAGGCCACCAGGCCGGCTTCCAGGGCTGCCTCGAACATGTAGCCGGAAACGCGTGTGTCCTTGCCGATGACCACGATCACCTTGCGCGAGTGATCGCGCCGGTCGGGGCCCGCGCCCGTGGGGCGCGTGTCGGCGTTGCGGCGGCGCGCCAGCACGGCTCCGGCGGCGCGGCCCAGGCGCAGGATGAAGTCGGCGCTGATCGGGTAGGAACCGACCTGGCCACGGATGCCGTCGGTTCCGAAGTATTTACGTTCGCTCATGGTGCTAACTCCTTCCTGGGACGGGGATCATACCCCCGCCGGGGCCGGCTGGGACCCTCGCCGGATGGCGTAGGCCCCACCGGCTCGGTGTGGGAGCGCGCTTGCGCGCGATGGGGCTTGCGGCACGGCCTGTCGCGCGCAAGCGCGCTCCCACGACAGCCGGGCTTATTCGTCGTCTGGCCAGCGGGGCATGGCGGGCTTGTCGACCCGGGGCGCGGTGTCGCCGGCCTTCACGGCCTCCCAGACCTTCACGGCATCGACCACGGGGGCCACGTCGTGGGTGCGGACGATGACGGCCCCGCGCTGCACGGCGATGAGCGCGGCCGCGGTGGAGCCGGCGGCCCGGGCGGCCGGCTCGGCGTGGCCGGTGAGCTGGCCGATCATGCTCTTGCGCGAGAGCCCGATGAACACGCCCGCGCCCAGTTCGGCGAACCGCGCGGTCGCCCGCAGCAGGGCCAGGTTGTGCTCCAGGTTCTTGCCGAAGCCGAAACCGGGGTCGACCAGGACCCGCTTACGCTCGATGCCGGCCAGCTCGCAGGCGAAAAGGCGGTCGGTGAGGAAGCGATGCACCTCGCCGACGACATCGTCGTAGCTCGGGTCGTCCTGCATGCTGCGCGGCTCGCCCTGCATGTGCATGAGGCATACGGGCACGCGCAGCTCGGCCGCGGCGTCCAGGGCACCTTCGCGGCGCAGCGCGAACACGTCGTTGATCAGGCCCGCACCCGCGCCGATGGCGGCACGCATCACTTCGGGCTTGGAGGTATCGATGGAGATGGGCAGCGTGGTCGCCGCGGCCAGGCGTTCGATCAGCGGGACGACCCGGCGGATCTCTTCCTCGGCCGACACATCATCCGCGCCGGGACGGGTCGACTCCCCGCCCACGTCGAGCAGGTCGGCGCCCTGCTCCGCCAGCCGCATCGCATGCGCATAGGCAGCCTCGAGCGAGGCATGCTGGCCGCCATCGGAGAACGAATCCGGTGTGACGTTGACGATGCCCGCGACCCGCGCGCGATCCATCACCAGCGCGCGGCCGTTGCAATCCAGGGTGGTGGCGAAGAGGTTGGCGACCATGGCCTCAGCCCTGCGGCTTGCCGCCGATGGCACCCATGAAACCGCGGTAGTAGCGCAGTTCGTCGATCGAATCGCGGATGTCGGAGAGCGCCGTGTGCGCCGAATCCTTCGAGAAGCCCTTCGCGATTTCCGGCGACCAGCGCCGCGACAGCTCCTTCAAGGTGGAGACATCGAGGTTGCGGTAGTGGAAGAAGCGCTCCAGCGCCGGCATCTCGCGGTGCAGGAAGCGACGGTCCTGGCAGATGGAGTTGCCGCACATCGGCGACTTGCCCGAGGGCACCCACTGCTGGAGGAAGGCGATGGTGGCCTTCTCGGCCTCTTCGGGCGACGCGTCGGATTCAACGGCACGCTGCCACAGCCCGGAACGGCCATGCTGGTTGCGGTTCCACGCATCCATCTGCTGGAGGCGGGCATCACTGTGGCTGATCGCGAAGACCGGGCCCTCGGCAAGCACGTTCAGATCCTTGTCCGTGACGACGGTGGCAATCTCCAGGATGGAGTCGTTATCCGTGTCCAGCCCGGTCATTTCCAGGTCGATCCAGATCAGGTTGTCTTCGTGCGCTTGCGTCATGGGAGCTCCTTAAGTCGGGGCAGTCTACCTCGCCCTCCCCGCCTCCTGCATGCGATGATGGCGTGATGGCCGAACCGACCTTCTTCTGGCACGACTACGAGACCTTCGGCGCCGACCCGCGACGGGACCGCCCCAGCCAGTTCGCCGGCATCCGTACCGATGCCAACCTCGAGATCGTGGGCGAGCCGGTCATGGTGTACTGCAAGCCGCCACGCGACATGCCCCCGCAGCCCGCGGCCTGCCTGATCACCGGCATCGCGCCGCAGATGGCCGAGCGCGAGGGCCTCTCCGAAGCCGATTTTGCCGCCGTGGTGCACGAGCAGCTGGCCATGCCCGGCACCTGCGGCGTGGGCTACAACTCGCTGCGCTTCGATGACGAGTTCACCCGGCACCTGCTGTATCGCAATTTCTACGAGCCGTACGCGCGCGAGTACGAGAACGGCAACTCCCGATGGGACCTGATCGACCTGGTCCGCCTGTGCCAGGCGCTGCGCCCGGAGGGGATCCAGTGGCCGCTGCGCGAGGACGGCACGCCCAGCTTCAAGCTGGAGCACCTGGCCACGGCGAACCAGCTGAAGCAGGACCGGGCGCACGACGCGCTCTCCGACGTGGAAGCGCTGATCGGCCTGGCCCGGCTCATCCGCACCCACCAGCCGAAACTGTGGGACTGGTACTTCGGGCTGCGCCGCAAGCAGCGGGTCTTCGAACTGCTGGACGTGGCGGCGATGACGCCGGTCGTGCACGTGTCGTCGCGCTACCCGGCCAGCCGGCAGTGCCTCACCGTGGTCGTCCCGCTGGCCGCGCACCCGTCGCGTGCCGGCGAGGTCATCGTGTACGACCTCAGCGTGGACCCCACCGACCTGCTCAGCCTGGAACACGGCGATATCGCCGACCGGGTATTCACCAGCCGCGCGGACCTGCCCGAGGGCGTCGAGCGGATCGCCCTGCGCACCATCCGGGCGAACCACGCCCCCGCACTGGCCCCGCTATCGGTACTGAAGGGCGTGGACCACGCACGGCTGGGGCTCGACATGGCGATGGTCGACCGCCACCTGGCGATGCTGCGCGACGCGCCCGACCTGGCCGAGAAGCTGCGCCGCGTGTACGGCTCGGCCGCCGAGCTGCCCCCGGCCGGCGACCCCGAGCTCGCACTGTACGGCGGCTTCCTGCCCGATGCCGACCGCCGCCTGCTGGCGGAAGTGCGTGCGACGCCACCGGCGCAACTCGGCAGCGGCCGTTTCACCTTCCGCGATCCGCGCTACGCCGAGCTGCTGTTCCGCTACCGCGCCCGCAACTGGCCGGACACGCTCACCATCGACGAACACGAACGCTGGGAGGCCTTCCGCGTCGACCGGCTCACCCGGCACGGCCCGCTCACCACGCTGACCCTCGCCGGCTACACGACCGAACTCGCGACCCTGCGCCTCCTCCCCGGCGCACCCCTGCCCCTGCTCGATGAGCTGGAGGCATGGGGCGAAGCCCTGCTCTGAGTCCCTTATGCCGCATACCGCCTACTTCACCCCCGCCACCTTCAAGTTCTTCAAGGCGCTGGCCCGCAACAATTCGCGCGAATGGTTCCACGACCACAAGGACGACTACGAGCGCCACGTGCGCGAGCCGTTCACCGTGCTGATCACCGACATGCAGGCACCCCTGGCGAAGATCAGCCCGCACTTCCGCGCGGACCCGCGCAAGGTGGGCGGTTCGCTGTACCGGATCCATCGCGATACGCGCTTCGCCAACGACAAGCAGCCGTACAAGAACTGGCAGGGTTCGCGCTTCTTCCACGAGCGCCGGCATGAGATCCAGGCGCCCGGCTTCTACCTGCACATCCAGCCGGGTGAGTGTTTCGTCGGCGGCGGCATGTGGCATCCGGAGCCGCCGGTGCTGAAGAAGCTGCGTGAGTTTCTTTCGGATAACCCGGGTTCGTGGAAGAAGGCGACGCACACCAAGGCCTTTCAGGAGCGCTTTTCGTGGTGGGGCGAAAGCCTGAGCCGGCCACCGCGCGGGTTCGATGCAAACCACGAGCTGATCGAGGACCTGAAGCGGAAGAACTTCGCCGCCGGGCAGGATTTCGATGAGGCGATGGCGTGCTCGACGGAGCTGCTGCCGTTCGTAGTCGACAGCTTCAAGCGCCTGGCGCCGATGGTCGACTACCTGTGCGCGGCACAGGAACTCGAGTTCTGACTTTGTCTCTTGTGGGAGCGGGGGGGGGGGGGGGGGGGGGGTTTGGGGCTGCCCCACCCCCCCCCCCCCCCGCCCCCCCCCACAATTTAAGTCGCGCGAAACACC